>CAMTXX010000078.1:0-29151 GCA_947085825.1 uncultured Nitrospira sp.
TTACGCAGATTTACACAGATATATCAAAGACTTCTACAGACAAAGTGAATCACCTATTTGGTGAAGAGTTTTATCTTTTCAGGTGTTTGTTTTATCAGTGTTTATCCGTGTTCATCCGTGGCTAACTGCCGTTTTTAGGTTAATTGCAGTTTTCGGGTTAAGCGAGCGCAAAAAGGTGCTTCACTATTTTTTGATAAGTCTTTGAAGTATCTGTGCAAATCTGCGGCCAAATGCTTTTTATGGGTTTATCAGAAGAAAGCAGGGAGTCTGTGAGAAATCAGGCGATCTCAGCCTTCATTTCTTTCTGCTTTTTTTGAGTATTTAAGCCCCTCTGTGATGACCATGAGGAAGACAACGGTAAATCCCGCAAGTATGCCGAAGACATTAACGAGTTTGAGATATAAGAGCAAGGCCAGTATCAGAAAAAGCACGATAAATCTGAACTGGCTGAAAAAGAGCATTTTTGCAGTGGATTTGTGAGCGCCCAAAAGCCCCTGAACACCCCAGGCGAGGGCCTTGAGGTTAAGAAGTCCGAGGACCCCGCCCGCGAGGATACTGAGAGGGAGTTTTTTCCATTCGAGCAAGGCAACTGCGGCTGCAAGCGGGAACAGAAGGATGAGGGAATTCCTATGTATTTTGCGTATCAGATCCATTGTCCTGTTTTTTCGCCAGCCGGAAGAGTTCTCTGAAGCCTGCCATGATCCCGATTATCAGAAAGATGATCGTCAGCCAGGGAGAGCTGTGGAAAAGGCTGTCAAGGCCATAGCCGATAGCCAATCCGATAAAAGTTGATAAAACCAGGTTCAGCCCTACGGTGCTCGCCTGCAGCAACTGTCTGAAAAAAGATTTTTCCATTAGGTTGTTTATTCTCTCTTATATAAAATCTTCTTCAGATTCAGAGATAAGAAAATCCCGTGTTATTTCCGCTATCTCCCGGTAAAAAACGGTTTTTGCCTCTTTGGCCAGTTCGTCACAATAGTATGGCGCCCAATTCATCAGGTGTTCTTCAAGGAATTTTATCTGGAGTTCATACCTGTTGTTTTCTATCAGGTAACTCATAAAGAGGAGTTCCAGATACAGGTGGTCAGGTATGAACTTGAAGGCTTCGTCTATGGTGATGCCTGCGCCGGCATAGAAGTCCGCCACTTCGTCTGAAGTCGAAGTGGTTTCGAGGGTGAGGAAAAATGATTCTATCGGCGGAAGCTTTCCTTCAGGATAGGAAAAGAGACGCGCAAAATCATCTCGAATTTCAACCGCCGACTCCTCTGATTCCAGTTCGAAATCCTCTTTAATGGTGCTGAGCATGTCTTCGTCAGGAGCCTTCAGAAAAAAATCAGCCAGAATCCTGTAGGATTCGGCCCGTTCAATATTGCTGTAATCATATACTGCCATAATTCAACTCCCGTTTTTTAAACATAACGTCATAATAATTATTTGTCATTCCCGCTTGTCAGGTTTGTCATTCCCCGAAAGCTTTCGGGGAATCTTTCTGAAGGATTCTGGACAAGCCAGAATGACATTAATGAGCGGACAAGCCGGCATGACGAAACCCTGCGATGTATGCGGCATAATTTAGGCCGCTATGTATAGAAAAGATATAAGCTATCCAATGCTTCTTAATGAGATTCCTTCAGCTCGAAGACCGGGAATATCTTGCTGATCAACCAGAATAAAGGAAACGGCATCAGGCCAATTAATAATGCTCCACTGAAACCTTCCTTGAAGGTCTCCCAGTCGTGCGGGATAATGGGCAGATGGTAATGCATATATCCTGCGAAAGAGAGTGAAAAAGCCTGCCCGCCGATTACAACATTCCACCGCATCATAAAGACTCCGAAGAGCACAAGGCATGCGCCGAGGACCGCCCGTCTGATCGTCAGCCCGGGCAGCAGGAAGAGAACGAAAGGGATGAGACTTCCTATTGCATACTGCAGTATGAAAATATTTGCGAAATCCTTTCCGTATATGACGCTCCTCAGCACATCCCATGATTTTACCGCGGTGTATCCCCTGAAGATAAAATCCAAAAGCTCCAGCGTTATCGCCAGCACAAGGAACATGAGGAGATATTTGGAGGTCATTCTGATGACGCTCACCTCTGCTCCTGCAAGATCTTCTTTTGACTGGAAACGCTGAGAGTCGCCTTTTTCTCTGGCCGCCAGCCGTTTCCGTAACTCCATGGCGAGAATGTAGGTGAGCATGCAAAGAGCGATCCCCGACACAATGGCGGACATGATGAAAATGACCGGCATTAATGGCGTCATCCAGAGGGCATTTGCCTTGACTGAGCCGAAGATGAATCCCGCATATCCATGCAGAAAACACGCTACGGGAATGCCTATTGCTGCGAGAACTTTAATCGCTTTTTCATCTTTTTTCAGTGCCTTTTCACTTATATCATAAACTCCAAGAGTCAAGGCACAAAAGATAAGATACTTAAGCCACTCCCTCAGGTTTTTGTCCTGTTTCTCCTTCAGTGGAAGGGCGATCTCCACAAAATGTTTTCTGTAGAGAAACCAGAGTTCTGACGCAACAATCGCGCCATATGCCGAAAAGACTATGCCGAAGGCAGCGATGGCAGAGGTGAAGTGAGGTGTCATAAAGACATTGATGCCTCTGAGCGGATGCAGGAGGTGTAGGACAATCGGCATCGGCGCCACAAAGAGAAGGGCGAAGGAAAACACAAGGGAGAAACGCGCCATCTCCCTGAGTTGCCTGACGCCGAAGACATGATAGAGTGACGAAAGCACAAAGGCCCCGGCAACCAGCCCTGTCATGAAAGGATACATGACGATCTGTACGCTCCAGTATATATATTCGTTCGGATAAACAAAAAGCTCTTTTATTGTCCAGATTTCTCCATGCACCATGTTATTTCACCTCCCTGTCAAGGCCTATGTAAAAGACCTGAGGCTTTGTCCCGAATTCTTCCTTCAATATCCCTGTTCGCTCTGTCCTGACAATCTTTGTGACAGGGTCATTGGGGTCCTTGATATTTCCGATTTGACGCGCGCCAAAGGGACACGCCAAAACGCAGGCGGGCTGCAGACCCTTGGTGATGCGGTGATAACAGAAGTTGCATTTTTCAGCGGTATGATGCACCGGATGAAAAAATCTTACGCCGTAAGGACATCCCATGATGCAGTACCCGCACCCGATGCACCAGGTCCTGTCTACCATGACAACGCCGTCAGGCGCCTGATAGGTTGCGCCGACAGGGCAGACCTGAACACAGGCAGGGTTTTCGCACTGATTGCATAGCTTGGGGACAAAGAAAGCCTTTTCAATTTCTTCTTTTTTAATGTCCTGGAAATTTCCCATCCCGAGGTCTATCTTGCCTGTTATAAAGCCGTCCCGTGCGCCTTTTGGGGTGTCGGCGAAGGTCTTTCCATCCTTTGTGACAACATATCTTTCAACCCAGGTTCTGGTTACGTTAGCTTCATAAGGTATCTCATTTTCATTCTTGCACGCCTTTACGCACATCCCGCAGCCGACACATTTGTATGTATCAACCAGGAATGCCCAGCGGACTCCGGACGCATCGGATTTGCCTGCAAAGAGCTTTTTGGGATTAATGATCTCAAAGGCTGCAAGGGGCAGGGCCAGACCGGCGAAGCCTTTAACGGCATTTTTAAGCAAATCTCTTCTGTTTATCATTTTAATCCCTCCAGTCCTGGTTTATGCGGGTTATGGCACATAACGCATTCGAGGTCAGGATTGTGTTTGTCAGGGTCTATTCCTTTGATGTCGGCCCTGCCGCTCGTTGGATAGGGAAGATCGGCATGGCATCTCAGGCATAATCCCCTGCTTTTGTCTATGGTCAGTTTCTGCGGATTGGCAGGATGCTCTATGGCAGGCCCATGGCAGTTTTCACACTGGATGATCGCATGGGGGGTCATCGAGAGGCTTTCATAGTTCTCAGGGTGACAGGTTTTACAGTATTCAGTACCCTGATATTTTACAGGGAAATTTTTCCAGAATTCGATGTCGTCAGCCCTGTACCATCCATACATGTACCCCCTCTCATGGATACCGAAACTTTTGGGGACATAGAAGAATCTTGCGACAAGCACGAGAGCGACAAGACCGAGTACTACCCAGAGCGGCCTTAAGATATGACTTTTCATAGGCTGCACCTCATAATTAGTTCTTCCCCTAATTATACATTTTTTTGAGAGGCCGGAATTATTTTTTTATCCAGCCCCTTAAACTTAAAATCTAGCGTTTAAGAAAGTCTTTCGGCTCTTTATAGTCATGGCATGTCACGCAGTCCTTTTTGGCCTGTTCCGGCGTCACAATCCAGATATGCGGCTTATGACACTGCTTGCACTTCATTCCCATAACCTGAACATGGGATTTATGCTGCCCGATCTCGATGATATTTTGATGGCATGAGAAACAGTCGCCCCAGTCAGGACGTAAAGATTTGTGCGGTTTATGGCATTCATAGCAGTTAAATTGCATCGGAGCTTTTTCCGGCCTGTTTATCTTTACGGCGCGTTTAATTGTATTTTCCTCAGGCATATGATGTCTGACATCGAGTGTTCCGTCTGCGATGAGTTCTTTCCGGTATTTTTCGCTGCCATGACAGAAAAGGCATTTCTTCGGTCCTGGTTTAAGGTCTGCTGTCCTGTCGGTATGGCAGTTCAGGCAGGCGAGTTTCTCCATGCCTGTGCCGTGCACTTCCATGCCCTGATGGCACGTCAGGCAATACTGTTCTTCAAGTAAGAATTTATGGGTCCTGTAGCCGTGACATTTCGTACATTCGACCCGTTCCATAAAAACATGCTTTGCGTGGAATCTCGACCGGCTGATGTCCGGTGCATTCGGATAATTTTCTTTCTTTTCCCAGTGGCAGGAAAAGCATAACTGCCAGGGCACTATGACTTTTCCATGTCTTGGTGTGATCTTGTCATGTCCGAGGACAACAAAGGCATACAACTGTTTCATCTGGTCTTTTTTGGTGGAGAGGTGGCACGCCTTGCATTTTACGTCGGCGTGTTCGCTGGTCTCCCATTCCTTGTTTGCGTCATCATGAACATGACAAACAGAGCAGGCCCTGGGGTCGTGTGCGAAATAATAATCAACTTTATATGCCGCATAGAGCGTTGCAAGTGAAAAGATGAGCAAGACTGTGATGATGATGATTTTGGCTTTTTTCGAAATACCCGAGGAAAACCACGCGCCTATCTTTTTAAAAAGAGAAAACGGATTAAACAAGTAAAAGCCTCCCCTGTAAATCTTTTAAACGTCTTTTATATTTTTTTGAGTGATTCAAACGCAGCTTTTACAGTGTTGTCGATATCTTTTTCCGTATGCGCGAGGGACATGAACCCTGCCTCAAACTGGGATGGAGCAAGGTTTATGCCTTTTTGAAGCATCCGGCTGAAAAATCTCGCGAACTTTTCAGTATCTGCTGTTTTTGCTGTTTTGTAATCATATACATCCGTATCGGTAAAATACGTGCAGAACATGCTTCCCGCCCTGTAGAAGCGTGTTTTTACGCCAGCCCGTTTTGCAGCATCAATCAGGCCCTTTTCCAGCATCGCGGATTTCTTTTCGATTAATTCATATGCGCCCTGCTTTGAAAGTTCCCTGATCGTTTCTATCCCTGCTGTCATCGCCAGGGGATTGCCCGAGAGAGTGCCTGCCTGGTAGACAGGACCTTCAGGGGAAATCATGGACATGATCTCCTTTTTGCCGCCGTAAGCCCCGACAGGCAGGCCGCCGCCAATCACCTTTCCAAGACAGGTCATATCAGGCTTGATTCCGTAATGTGCCTGCGCTCCGCCAAAGGAAACTCTGAAGCCGGTCATGACTTCATCGAATATGAGAACGATTCCATGCTTTTCAGTCAATTTTCTGAGCGTTTCGAGAAAACCAGGTTTCGGCAGTACGCAGCCGATATTGCCCACAACAGGCTCTATAATCACGCAGGCTATTGAACGCCATTCATTTTCGATTATTTTCTTTAACGCCGGTATATCATTGTAAGGAAGCGTTAAGGTATTTCTTGCATAAGATTTTGGCACACCCGGACTGTCCGGCAACCCGAAGGTTGCGGCCCCTGAGCCTGCTTTCACAAGCAGTCCGTCTGCGTGGCCGTGGTAGCAGCCTTCGAATTTTATGATCTTGTCTCTGCCGGTGAATCCCCGTGCCGCCCTTATGGCGCTCATGGTCGCCTCAGTCCCTGAATTTACCATGCGAACCTTGTCCATGTAGGGGTAAACCTTCAGGACGAGTTCAGCCAGTTCTATCTCAAGCGCTGTGGGTGCGCCATAGCTGGTGCCTTTCATTACCGCGCTTTTCAGCGCTTTGACAATACGGGGATGGGCATGGCCGAGTATCATCGGCCCCCAGGACAAAACATAATCTATATAGACATTTCCGTCTACGTCATAAATTTTCGGACCTTTTGCTTTTTCTATAAAGAGCGGATTGCCTCCCACAGCCCTGAAGGCGCGCACTGGACTGTTTACTCCCCCCGGGATCACCCGAACGGCCTTTTGAAACAACTCTCTGGATTTTGTAAAGTTTTTCATTGCAAGGGATAATTTATCATAAAAAAACTTTTCTTGTCAAAAAATTGCCTATGAAATATCAACTGATATATGATATAACAAATGCAATTTATACCTGGAGGATTTAATGAAAAAGATAGCAATTGGTTTGATTTTGACTGTAGCGTTGTTCTCCTGCTCAAAAAAAGAAGCGGAGCAAAAAGGGCCTTTTCTTGCAAAGGTCGGCAATGTCACGATAACGCAGGCTGATTATGACAGGGAATTCCAGTCACTGCCTGAATACGCACAACCGTTGTTTGCCGATGAGCAGGGCAAGGAAAAATTCCTCAATGAAATCATCAACAAAGAGATGCTTCACCAGGAGGCTCTTAAAAAAGGTCTGGACAAGACAGATGATTACAAGAAGAAACTGGAAGAATTCAAAAAGCTGACGCTTGTTACAGAACTTTTTGAAAAAGAAATTATGGTGCATGCGAAAGTCTCTGATCAGGAAGTAAAGGATTATTATGACAAGCACAAAGAGGAATTCACGGTCACAACACAGATAAAGGCGAGCCATATTCTGGTCAGGACAGAGGATGAAGCAAAGAAAGTGCTTGAGAGGCTGAAGAAGAATGAAAAATTCGGGGATATAGCAAAAGCGGTCTCCATTGACCCTGGTTCCGCAAAAAGCGGTGGAGACCTCGGCTATTTTTCGAAAGGCCAGATGGTCCCCGAGTTTGAAAACGCTGCCGCAAGCCTGAAGGTCGGAGAGGTCAGCGCGCCTGTCAAGACACAGTTCGGCTGGCATATTATTAAAGTGACGGACAAGAAAAATGGCGATGCTATTGAGTTTGAAAAGATCAGGGACATGATTTCGCAAAGGCTTTCTGGAGAAAAACAGAAAGAGGCCTTTGAACAATATCTTGCCGAACTGAAGAAAAATTATAAGGTGGAAATCAACAAGGAAGCCTTAATGAAGCCTTCCGCAGAACCTGAGAAGAAAGAAACCCCTCAGTCTGTGCCTGAGCAGCCGCAGAAAACCGGCGAAGAGCAGAAGAAAAAATAAAACAGGAAGTATTGTTTGACGGACTCGTAAAAAGTCCTTTTTAAGGCTGTCATTCCCGAAGTCCTTAATCGGGAATCCAGTCTTTTCAAGTAGTTGTAACGACTCTGGATACCCGCCTTCGCGGGTATGACGACTTTTTACGAGTCCGTCATTGTTTAGTGGAGTTGGTGATGCTTTCCAGGAATGGTTGCGGGATGGGCTACAGTTGACTATTCTGAGGAATGCAGTAGAATAAGAGTAATCTGACAGCATGAGCAAAGAAACCAACAAGCAAAAGCCAAACACAAAGAAAAAAGCACAGCACAGTCTGAAAGAAAAAAGACAGGCAAAAAAAGGAAAGGTTGAAGGAAGATTAACAAAACAATAAAAAAGTGGTGTTTGCATCTTCCCTTCCCAGCGGTTATGTTTACTTTGCTTCGTACTGACTTGAGACCATAGCGTCTCTGCTTACTAAACCTTTCTGCTGAGTTGAGAAGAGCAGTACCACCACTTGGTGTGCTTCTCTTAATTTAAATTTACTCCTATTCCGGAGGATTGTCAACGTCAAATTATAATTTTATCTATGCCCCCTGCAAACCTTTCTTTATTGCTTCAATAAAGGCTCGGCCGCTGCAACTTGCTTCATGAACTCCATCCATATAGGCAGCGCGGCTGTTGCCCCGGTTTCTTTGTTGCCGATCGGTTTATGGTTGTCCCTTCCGACCCATACCCCTACGGCAAGCCTGTCATCGAATCCGATAAACCAGGCATCAGAGTAATCATTGGTAGTGCCTGTTTTTCCGTACACAGGCCTGCCGAGTCCCTTCGCCTTTGTTGCGGTGCCTTCGCTGACGACTGCGCCAAGGAGAATCTGTATCTCTTTGACGATATGCTCATCGAGGACTTCTGTCTGTTTTGGGTATATCTCTTCAAGGACGATTTTGTCCCTGTTTTCGATCCGGTTATAGGAGATAAGCTCCATTTTCTTCCCTGTTGCAAGGACAGAGTAGGCCTGTACCATCTCTAAAAGGGTGACGTCTGAGGCCCCCAGGGCCAAAGGAAGATACGGCTGAAGAGGGCTTTTTATCCCGAGTTTTTGGGCCGTAGCGATAATATCTTTCACCCCAAACCAGCTTGCAAGGCGGACTGTTGCGGCGTTCAATGACTTTGCATGGGCGGTGCGCAGAGTCACCTCGCCGTGGTACTTGCCGTCGAAGTTTTTCGGTGCCCAGAGTTGGCCGGGACGCGCTCCTTTGAACGATATTGGAGTATCGTTAACAACGCTTGCCGCTGTCATTCCACTTTCGATTGCAGTCACATAAACGAAAGGTTTAAAAGCAGATCCCGGCTGCCGCAAGGCCTGGGTTGCCCGGTTGAACTGGCTCTTCCAGAAGTCGAATCCTCCGACCATCGCCTTGATCTGCCCTGTGCGGATATCTATGGCGACCAGGGATGCCTGAACCCCCGGCTTTCTCCTTTTTTCTATATTTTTTACACCATCGGAGAGGGCTTTTTCTGCAATACGCTGCATGTTAAAGTCTATTGTTGAATGTATATTATAGCCTGAGGTGTAAATTGCAGGGCCATATTTCCGTTCAAGATACTGCCTCAGGAGTTCCACAAAATAAGGCGCTTCATATTTCCTGTAATGAGGAGATGAGGGCAGTGGTTCTGCAAGAGCTTCGTCGTGCTGGTCCCGGGTGATGAACTTGTGTTTGAGCATTAAAGCCAGTGCCAGAGTCCGCCGGTCTTTAGCCTTCTGAGGGTTTCTGAAAGGGGAATACAGCGAAGGCGCCTTTGGCAAAGCTGCAAGGAGGGCAGCCTCAGCAATCGAGAGTTGATCGGCCTGTTTTCCAAAATAGGTCTGGGCGGCAGCTTCTATGCCGAAGGCCCTTGTGCCGAAATAGGTCTGGTTCAGATAAAGGCCGAGTATCTCATCTTTTGTATAGCGTCTCTCTATCTGTATCGAGATGATCGCTTCTTTAATCTTCCTGACTATGGATTTTTCGGGTTTCAGAAAAAGCATTTTTGCCAGCTGCTGGGTGATGGTGCTGCCTCCCTGCACTATGCTTCCTGCTTTAATGTCCTGTATCAGCGCCCGAAGGATGCCGATAAAATCAACTCCGGGGTGAATGTAAAAGCGGATATCCTCGATAGCAATGAAGGCCTTTTTTACATGGTCGGGTATCTTGTAGTGGGGTATGAACGTCCTTCTTTCGTAATAGAACTCGGCAAGCACATGGCCGTCACTCGAATATACCTTTGATGATTCGATTGGGACATATTCTTCAATGGCGTTGACCTTCGGGAGATCTGAAACCGTCCAGTAGACAAGACCTCCCAGGATGCCGGTAAGAACTCCCAGGAGGATGAGGGTATAAAGAAATTTTTTAGAATATGATCTGCTTTCAGCTTTTCTGATATCCTGTTCTATTTTGGACATTGTGGGTTCTATTTATTTATTCTGCCCAATTGGTTTGCAAGAGCCTCATTTTTTAAGTAATTTTTTTGCCTGGTTTACGATATTATCAACGGAGAGGCCGAATTTCTCAAACAGTACCTTTGCAGGCGCTGAGGCGCCGAAACGGTCTATCCCTATTACCGCTCCTTTTAACCCCGCGTATTTGTACCAGCCCAGTGTTGCCCCTGCCTCAACAGCTATTTTTTTTTCAACTGCCGGAGGCAGAACCTTGTTCTTATAGGCTGCAGGTTGACTGTCAAAAAGCTCAAAACAGGCCATATTAACGACCCTTACCTTTGTCCCGGATTGTCTCAGTATCTCTGCGGCAGCAAGAGCGAGATGCACCTCAGCCCCTGATGCAAGGAGGATTATGTCAGGAACACCTTTTGAATCTGAAAGTATATAGCCTCCCTTTGTGAGACCTTCCGCTGAGGAATGACTTTTTCTGTCTATAACAGGCAAATTCTGCCGGGAAAGTATCAGCGCGTGGGGCCTGCCTGAATCCTTCAGCGCTACCTTCCATGCCTCGGCTGTTTCATTGGCGTCTGCGGGCCTGATCACATTGAGATGCGGCATCGCTCTTAGACTTGTGAGATGTCCGATAGGCTGATGGGTCGGACCGTCTTCGCCCAGGCCTATGGAATCATGAGTAAAGACATAGATAACATGCGTCCCCATCAAGGCCGCAAGCCTTATCGCCGGCCGCATATAATCGGAAAAGACAAGAAAAGTCCCTCCGTAAGGGATCAGCATCCTGCTCAAGGCCATTCCGTTCAGCGCGCCTCCCATTGCGTGTTCCCTCACCCCGAAGTGGATATTCCTGCCGCCTTTCGCTGTTCCGAAATCAGGGTATTTTTTCAGATGGGTATTATTGGAAGGCGCCAGATCAGCAGAACCACCGATGAGGTTGGGGAGTTTATCGGCAATGGCATTCAAGACCTTTCCTGAAGCGCTTCTGGTAGCTATTGGACCATCAGTTGGCTTGAATACAGGGAGAAGCTCTTCCCATCCTTCAGGGAGCTTTCCGCTCGAAAAAGCCTGCCATTTTTCCGCAAGCGCGGGATATTTCCTGCTGTACCTGCTAAAAAAGGTGTTCCATGCAGTTTCAGCTTTATTGCCGCTCTGGACCGCCTTTCTCATATGGCTCAACGCTTCTTTCGGTATAAAAAATTTTTTGTCCGGCCAGCCAAGATTTTCCTTTGTCAGTTTCAGTTCTTCTTCCCCGAGCGGGGAACCGTGAACATCGGCGGTGTCCTGTTTGTGCGGACTGCCGAACCCTATATGGGTGCGTACCATTATTATGGACGGTTTGGTCTTTTCTTTTTTGGCGTTTGCTATCGCCTTTTCCATGCCCTTGAGGTCATCGCCTGCAACACGCTGCACGTGCCAGTCATAGGCCTCAAATCTTTTAAATACATCTTCGGTAAAAGAGATGTCCGTTGCACCCTCGATAGTGATTTTATTATCAGAGTAGAGATAGACGAGCTTGCCGAGTTTGAGGTGGCCTGCCAGTGAGGCTGCTTCAGAGGAGACCCCTTCCATAAGATCGCCGTCACTCACAATAGCGTAAATGTTGTAGTCCACTAATGGGAACCCCGGCTTGTTGAAGGTATCGGAGAGATATTTCTCAGCCATTGCCATACCAACACCTGTGGCGAACCCCTGGCCGAGTGGACCGGTTGTTGTCTCTATTCCGCATTCAGGACAGTATTCAGGATGACCCGGCGTCGGGCTTCCCCACTGCCTGAAATTCTTAATGTCGTCCAGGGAAATTTTGTGGCCGGTAAGGTGCAGAAGGCTGTACAGCAGCATTGAACCATGCCCAGCGGACAGCACGAACCTGTCGCGGTTATGCCATCTCGGATTCTTCGGATTATGTTTCAGAAATTTTGTCCATAATACATACGCCATTGCAGCATCGCCCATCGGCATCCCGGGGTGTCCGGAATTCGCCTTCTGGACTGCATCCGCAGAAAGCATCCTTATGGTATTTATGCATAGTTCGTCGGTATTCGTCTTTTTCACGTGGTCTCCTTCGATATGATTTTATCTATTCTTTCTAAATTATTAAAAACAATGATGTAATGATCTTGATTTTTTTGTCGGGAACCTTTGACGAGCTCGTAAAAAGTCAAAATTTCACACGGAGGCACAAAGGCACAGAGAAAAACGCATTGAAAATAAAGATATTTTATCTTTGTGTCTTCGTGACTTTGTGTGAGACAGGACTTTTTACATGGCCGTCACCTTTAGATGGTACTAAAATATCGTTTGCCAGGTCAAATAGAATTGAGGTTTGCCGGACAGATTAAAACTGAATTTAGTAAAGTCCCACTAAAGCAATCTGTCATGCCGGCTTGTCCGGCATCTTTCCGAGTTGTTCAGAAGGATTCCCGACAAGCGGGAATGACGGCAATGAGGCATTACAAATGTCAGTCTTGGTAGTTGCTTTCGATCGCTTCCTGTGTAATCCTCTCCGCAGTTTCGAAGACCGCTTTTTTGCCTTCTTCAGTCCGCGCCTCGATATAAAACCTTACTTTAGGCTCTGTGCCTGAAGGCCGGATCATGAGCCAGGACCCGTCATCAAAGACCATCTTTGTGCCGTCTACTGTTATGAGGTCTTTGACAACCCTTTTTTCTTTTCCTATATCGAGCACAGCCCCCTTTTTGTACTGTTCTTGCAGTACGGAGAGCTTTTTCAGCAAAGGTTCGCCGACAAGGGAGCGGTCTACCGAGATGCCTGAGCGGTCCGGATAGTAGTATCCGAATTCATCCATGATCTCCCTGAGATATTCTCCGAGGTTCTTGCCGGTGACAGCCATCATCTCCAGGGCCAGAAGCAGCCCGAAGATGGCGTCCTTTTCGAGTGTATGGTTATAGCCTGATATTCCGTCTGATTCCTCGAAGGCCACGATGGCCCTTTCAGTGGATATTTGCAGAAGATAGGGCCTGAAGTTCTTGAACCCCACCTTTGTCTCTTTTACAGGGATGCCGAGTTTTTCAGCGATCGCATTGACAAAGTTACTTGTGCCGACAGATTTTGCGACGACCCCCTTTATCCCTTTGTGCACATGAAGGAAATGGAGCGCCATACCCCCGAAATAGTTCATCGGTATTTGCATGGTCCCGTCAGCATATCTGATCCTGTCTCCGTCAGGGTCCATGATAACGCCGAGTTTTAACCTGGCAGGGCTTTTCCTCAAGACTGTTTCAACCGCAGCCATGTTTTTTTCAGAAGGCTCAGGCGCGATCCCGCCGAAGAGATAATCGTCGCTGGTTCTCAGATATTGTATTTTCGGGCTCTCGCCGATGATCCTCTGCGCGCGGCCCCTTGTTGCCCCATGCACATTATCAACGCAGATGAGGCAGTCTGCCCTGTTGATAAAATCCCGTATTTTTCGTATGTCCAGCGTCTTCCTCTCCGTTATATATTCTATATAGAGTGAAGTGAGATATATCTTTTCGATATCAAGGTCTTTCGACGGTCGAATCGTAATCGCTTCATCCATCATCCTGTTGGCGATCTCTTCGATCTTTGCCGTGATCTCAGACCCTGCAGGCCCACCGTCAGACGGATTGAACTTAAATCCGGCATAATTTGCCGGATTGTGGGAGGGAGTGAGGTTTATGGCACAGGCTGCGTTCATGAGCTCTATGCCTGATGAGAACTCAGGCGTGATCGCCTCACCTGCATACCAGGTCTTTATCCCCTCTTTTTGAAGAAGCCCGATAACCTCATGAGCAAAGTCAGGGCCGAGAAAGCGGTTATCATGCCCTACAATAACTCCCCGCTCCTGGATCTCCCTGAAATCCTTTACTCCCATGGCCTCCATGACAGTCCTGTCGCTGCTCTTGAACATCTCGATTATTGCGGCAGTCACGATGCGAATATTATGGAAGGTGAAGTCCGTCCCGATCTCCCCGCGCCATCCTGAGGTGCCGAATACAACTTTTACCGGAGTGGTGTTCTCCCTTGCGAACTTCTCTATTACAGATAATAAATCTTTGTTGTGTTCAGTGTCAGACAATATCGCCTTCCAGCACAATGCTGCATTTTCGAACTGTTCCGTCATTTCCCCTCCGGATGTTTTTTATTAAAGGTATTTTAACATATATGGTCTATACGGCAGGGGTGGACATGCAATCAAAGTGGACTGCATTGAGGTTTATTACATGAAGACAATAGAACTTTGTCTTGACAAAATAACAATTATGTTGTATAACAAAACTGTTGTATAACAAATTTGATGCTAATGGAGGGTGGATTATGGAAGGACCGGGTTTTGTTATTGGCAACATAGCCAAAGGAAGGGACCTTTGGGACAGGCAAAGTGAAATAAAAGCCATCAGAAAGGCACTTGAAAAGACTTCTGTCCTTTTAAAGGCCCCGAGAAGGTTCGGAAAGACCAGTATCATGTATCGGCTGTATGAAAATCCGCCACTGGACTCAAAGGCATTCTTTCTTGATACAGAAGGTATGACAGAGCCACAGGATTTTTTGAGCGCATTGATGACAAAGCTGCTTTCGGATTCGAAAATTAGAAGCAAAACAGCTTCCGTAGCAAAATGGGCAAAAGGACTGTTAGGGAAAATAGAAGAGATAGAAGTTGCTGATGTACGTTTAAAGATCAAGGCCGACCTTGGCAAGGAATGGCAGGAAAAGGGGCTGGATCTTATTTCCAAACTTTCAGGATATGACGGGAAGATTCTCTTCATCATTGATGAACTGCCCGTGCTTGTCCAGAATATCGCGGATAAAAGTAGCAATCAGACTGCCCGCGATTTTCTTCAATGGTTCAGGGCCGTCAGACAGATGCCGGAACTCTCACAGATTCGCTGGCTTGTGGGCGGCTCCATTGGTATCGAGCATATTCTAGACAAAATAAAGGCCGGCCCGAAAGTGATAAACGATTTTCAGATTGTCAGGATTGGCCCGTTTTCAGCAGAAGACGGCAGGGAATATATTAAGGAACTCCTGAGAAACGAAGGCGAGCTTAAACGTATAACGTTGCCAATAATTGATAAATTTCTGGACTTGATCGGCGCACCGGTGCCTTATTTTATACAGATACTCGCTAAAGAAAGTCTTTACGAGATGGAAAGACGCAATCAAAAGTCCCTCAGCGCCGAAATTATTACTAAAGCGTATTTTGAAGAGGTCCTCGGTCCTGCCAGCAGGACTTATTTTGAACATTATTTCACAAGATTGAAGGATTATTATGATGAGAACATTGAGCATGTGGCGAAACGCTTAATCCTCGAAGTTGCAAGGCTTGAAAAGGTCAATAAAACTGAACTGTTCAAATTATTCCGTCAGACAAGTAAAGGTAAATTAAAAGATGAGGCATTCAGCTATCTTATGACTGATATTGAAAACGATTTCTATGTTTCCTATGATTCTGGGTCCAAATCATACAGCTTTACTACAAATGTTCTGAGAGACTGGTGGCTCAGATATTACGACCTGGTGGAGGAATAATCATGAAATTCTATAAATATACACCGGCCTTACTGGACCCGAAAACACTGGAAGATACGCTTATAGGACGAGACCTTGAGCTGGATAATTTGAAAAGGATACTAAAGAGTGCTGCATCAGGCAAAAGTTTTTCTCACCCGATTCTTATTGGTCCGAAGGGTATCGGCAAGAGTCACATGCTCAGGATTATCTATCATGCCGTAAGGGGAGAGATAAAGACAAAGGGACTGAACGCATTTAAAGATAAATACATCCCTGTAATATTTTCCGAGGAAGAATATCCCGGCAATATTACGAAATTCATTAAGCTGATTCTGCACTATCTCGAATCAGAAACGGGTCGAATCCCCCCAATTTCCGAAGAGATATCAAAGGCTGGTTTATCACATATAAGAGAGAAGGAACTTGCATTTGAATACATAAAGTCTTTTAAAAAGAAGACAGGGAAGATTTTATTACTCCTTGTCGATAACCTCAATGATATCATTGATCGGTTTACCGATGAAGATCAATCCTCTTTGCGAGAATTGTTGATGGCCCATGACAGTCTCTTGCTTATAGGCGCCGCCCCCACCCTTTTTGATTCGATCATTAACCATGACAGGCCTTTGTATAATTTCTTCGAGATTATCTGGCTGAAGGATTTGTCCTTTGAGGACACTGTGGCGCTTCTGACACGGTATGCGGAACTGGAAGATAGGCAAGATCTAATTAAGGATTTTATAGAGAAAGAACCTAAACTCAGGGCAATCCATGAATTAGCAGGCGGCAATCCAAGACTGATATTAAGCCTATATCATATTATGATTGAGGGTAATATTCCTCTTATAGAAGATGCTTTTCTTAAACTCCTCGATGAACTTTCCCCCTATTTTAGGGAAAGGATGAAAGACCTGTCGGAACAGCAGAAAGAAATTATGGATGTGATGGCGAAAGCCGGCACCTTGTTGACACCGACAGAAATAGCAGGACGCTGCCATATGGCAGTAAATATTGTAAACTCGCAGCTTAAAAGATTAGAGAAGATAGGATATATCCACATTGCAAAGAAACATCCTAAAAAGGTCTTGTATGACTTGAAAGAAAGGCTCTTTAGCCTTTGGAGACAGATGAGGGTCGAAGCTGGAAGAAAGCGACTTGGTTTTATTGTCAGATTTCTTGAAATATGGTTCACGGAAGAAGAGCTTTTTACATATCTTGATAAGACATTGGCAACTATTCATGAAAAGATGCCGCTTGATCATATTGAGTTGCAACATGATATGGACACGTTGTGGTATCTGAAAGAGGCTATACCTGAGTTTAGAGGTGACGACGAGGTATGTGTTACATGTGAACGTGAGAAATATGATGTTGCACTGGAACTTATCAACAAAGCATTAAGTAAAAAACCTGATGATGCTTTTAAGCTATATCAACGAGGATGTATATATGGAAAACGAAAGCAATACGGTAAGGCAATTGAGTCCTTCAAAATTTCTCTTGAACTGAAGCCAGAAAAATATTTAGCATGGCTTAAATTGGGAGATGCATATGCATTTCACAAAGAATTTGAGCATGCAATAGAAGCGTATAAAAAGTCTGTCGAGTTAAAGGCCGATAATCATAGGGCATGGAATAATCTTGGAAATACATATGCTAATCTCAAGAGGTATGAAGAAGCTTTAGAGACTTACAAGAAAGCTTTAAAGATTAAACCGGATGAACAGATGACTTTGAATAATCTTGGAAGAGTTTATCGTGAACTCAAGAGATACGATGAAGCTTTAGAATCCTACAAAAAGGCGCTTGAAATTCAGCCCGGAGCATGGCAAAGCTGGGGCAGGCTTGCAGATTTATTATTTGATCTCAAAAAATATCAGAATGCTATCGAAGCAAGCAAGAAATCTCTCGAAATCAAACCAGATGACAATCCAGCTTGGAATATTTTAGGGTCTTCCCACTTGGCTCTTAAACAGTGGAGTGATGCACTAAGAAACTATAAAGAGGGGATTAGTAAGATAAAAAGTTGCAAACATTGTAAAGAAGTGGCGCGACTTGGTCTTGGTATTACCCATATATACCATTTCATTGATAGTGGCATAGCTAACGACATCGAATCATCCATAGAAAGTTTGAAGGAGTCTCTTAATTGTCTGCCGCTATTGCAAGAAAAGGACAAATTTATTGATGGTTTTATGGAAGCATTCAAGAAGATCATTAGGGCTAATAAAATTGATTTGATAAAGTCAGCACTCAATGCGATAGAAGAAGCGAAGCAAGATGAGCTTCTCACAATACTATCTCCTTATTCAACACTCATAAAATATCTCGAAACTAAAGACTTTGAAGTCATTGACAGATTGCGTCATGAGGAGAGGATTGTTATTGACGATATGCTGAAGATGCTGGGAGAAAAGGTTGTTGAAAAGCCAATAAAAATAAAACGGAAAAAAACAAAAATGCTCGTGCATTAATCAAATCCTGATCTTCTTCTAAGAAGATTGTCAAATATGATACTATAATTGACTTTTTTATTATCAGGAGGAATAGATGGCTAAAAATTATAATATAGCGGTAATCCCGGGTGACGGTACCGGACCCGAGGTTGTTGCTGAAGGCATAAAGGTATTGAAGGCCATTGCGGCCAGGGACGGATTCAAGCTTGAATTCACTGAATTCGATTTCGGCGGCACACGTTATTTAAAAACCGGTGAGACGCTCCCTGACAGCGCAATCGAAGAATTCAGGAAGTTCGACTCCATGTTCCTGGGAGCTATCGGTCATCCTGATGTAAAACCCGGCATCCTCGAAACAGGGATTCTCCTTAAAATACGCTTTAGTCTTGACCAGTATATCAATCTCCGTCCGGTGAAGCTCTATCCTAACGTGGAGACCCCGCTTAGGGACAAGGGGCCCGAGCATATTGATTTCGTGGTCATTCGTGAAAACACCGGAGGCATCTATACGGGCCATGGCGGGGCAACGCGCATTGGCACGACCGAGGAGATCGCCACGCAACTGATGGTGTACGACCGCCGTACAGTGGACCGCTGCCTGAAGTATGCCTTTGAACTTAAGAAGAAGCGCAACGCAGCGAACCCTAAGTACGCTGCAAAACCGATCACGCTCATCCACAAGCGCAATGTGCTTACACATTGCGGAGACCTCTGGTACCGCGCTTTTGAAGAGATGGGCTCGAAACATTACCCTGAGCTGAAGCGCGACTATAACCACGTCGATGCTGCGAATATGTGGTTTGTGAAGAACCCCGAATGGTTTGATGTTGCTGTCACAGAAAACCTTTTTGGCGACATCATCACCGACCTCGGCGCCATGATTCAGGGCGGGCTTGGAGTGGCCTCAGGAGGCAACATCAACCCTGAAGGTGTTTCGATGTTCGAGCCCATGGGCGGCAGCGCGCCGAAGTACACAGGCCGGAATGTGATCAATCCCATGGCTGCTATCGGCGCCGCGATGATGATGCTTGAGGCGCTTGGCGAAACAAGGTCTTCTCAGGCGGTCGAGGCGGCCATGATAGCAGTGATGAAGCAGATGAAGAGTCAGGCTGCCGGGAAGATGGGCTATTCCACTACCGAAGTGGGAGACATGGTGGCAAAGCTTGTTTCATAGTTACTACTCAGGTTGTTTAGGCTGAAGGCAGAAGGCTGTTAGTTTTGCAGACGGACTGCATCAATAATTCCGTGTTTCTGCTTCTTTACACTACAGTCTAAACACCTACAGCCTATATACCTAAGCAGTTACGTTTGATCTAACCGGAATTCTTGATACGGATGCTCACTGAGCATCCGTATTCCCTCTATAGGACATTTTCCCTAGGCCGCCTAGGAATTTATCCCGATTGTTTTAACTTGTCGGGTCGTGCTATCTTTTTATAAAGGTATATTTACTTTAGGAGTCGTCAATACTGAAAGAAAGGAGGCTTATGTCTTTGCAACAGCAGTAAAAAATCTAAAAAAAGGAGGTATGCACAATGTTTGAGAAGTATTTTGAGGAAAAAGCTGAAAAAAGCACGTTAGGTCTTGTTGTCATGGGTCCGATCTTTGGACTGCTTTATGTCTTCCTTCTGCCGTTGATCGGGATACTGACCCTTCTGTTGGCCCTGCCTGAGTACGCAATTGCAAAGAAGGCAGAGCTTTCCGAAGAGGCCGGCATGTGTCTGTCCTGCCATGCGACAAAGGGGATGGATATGGTATTCGGCAATAACGAGAAGATGTCGGTGTTCGTGAATGCAGGTGAACTCGGGAACTCCGTGCACAGCGCCCTGGGCTGCAATGACTGCCACCAGCAGATATCGATGTCCACGCATCCGGGCCGGTCATTCAACAGCAGAAGCGCATTTGCCCTGGACGCAGCCGCTTCATGCAGGATGTGCCATCCTGACGACCAGCTTAAGGCAAAACCGAACCATGCTTTTTTGGCGAACAGAACAAACGCTCCCCCATGCACACAATGCCATGGAGCTCATGCGGTGAAGCGCGTAGCAGAATGGAAACCCACCCTGGCGGTAAATCAATACTGCCTCACCTGTCACAACAAAAATATAAGCAAAACACACCGGAATGGAGAAAAACTTTCACTCCATATTGATCCAGCACAGTTAAGTGCATCTGTCCATAACAAGCATGCCTGCAATGACTGTCATTCGGAATATTCAAGGTCGTCACATCCCATGAAAACCTTCGGCAGCAGCAGGGAGCATTCCATTAAGGTATCAGAGGCCTGCAGAAGATGCCACGCGGACAAGCAAAAAGCGGTCAATGAGAGCATTCACTATAAGTTGATGAGTGAAGGGAACCTGAAGGCCCCTGTATGCACAGACTGCCACGGCTTTCACGCTGTGGGGCCGAAGGCCGCCTATGAAACCCTGAGCGGCGAGCCCTGCAGAAAGTGTCATGAGGAGATATTCAAGGTTTATTCAAAGAGCGTCCATGGCATGGTCAAGGCCAATGGTGAACACAGGGCGCCTCTGTGCTCTTCGTGCCATTTTGCGCATGATGTGAAAGCCGCTGACATGACAGTGAAGATCAGAAACGCCTGTCTCGGATGCCATAAAGGGGTCGAAAGCGTCCATGAGAAATGGCTTCCAAACTCCGCGCTGCATCTGAGTTCCGTATCATGCGCGGCCTGTCATGCGCCGAACTCTGGAAGAGGGATTTCCCTCAGGCTGTACGACCAGAATACAGGGAAGCCGTTTACAGAGGAACAGCTCGTAAAACTTCTGGGTCTAAAATACCAGGGCCTTTTGGAAAAGATGAACGCCCACGGTGAAGGCATTAACTCCGAAGATCTTTGGAGTATTGTCAGGCAGTTGAATGAAAAGGGCGCGGAGGCAAAGGTGACGTTTCTGGGCAAGATGGAGGTGAGCGACGGCTCTGAGGCGCATATGCTCTCGCTGAAGAAAAACGCTGTGAGGGAATGCGAGGAGTGCCACACCTCAGGCTCGAACTTTTTCAAGACGGTTACTGTTGCCATTGTCAAGGCTGACGGGAGACTGAAAGAGTACAAGGTCCAGCCCGAGGCGCTCGGTTCAATGATATCGCTTGCTGCGTTGAAAAATTTCTACGTCATCGGCAGCACCAGGCTGAAGGTGCTTGACTGGCTCGGCATACTGATGGTATTCGGAGGGATGTCGGTCCCGGTACTGCATATTACTTTCAGGATACTCACTTCTCCCATAAGGGAGGCAAAAAGAATGAACAAGATGAGAAAGGGGGACAGAAGATGAAAAAGATATACCTGCATCCTCTGCCGATAAGAATATGGCACTGGATCAATGCCATCAGCTTTTTGGTACTGATAGTCACCGGGCTCCAGATCCGGTATCGTGAATTTCTCGGTTTGATGAAATTCGGGACAGCGGTCGATATCCACAACCAGGTCGGGTTTGTTCTCATCTTCAACTTCTTTATCTGGCTTGTCTATTATATAGTTACGGGAAAGATAAGGATATATATACCGCCCCTGAATATCAGGAAATTCGTCACCGGCTGTGTCAGGCAAGCCAGATACTATGGGTATGGCCTGTTCCTGGGAGAGCAAAACCCTCATCACAGCACTGCCGACAATAAGTTCAACCCCATGCAGCAGATGGCGTATCTTGCGATAATGATGCTCCTCATCCCCCTGCAGTTGGGGAGCGGGCTGCTGCTCTGGGACGTGAAAGCCTTTGAAGGCTGGATCAATATGTTCGGCGGCATAAAGATAGTGGATACGATGCACGTATTGCTTTTTCTTTTCTTCACATCGTTTCTTTTCGTGCATGTCTATCTGGCAACGCTCGGCCATACTGTCACAGCCCATATAAAAGCGATGTTTACCGGATACGAGGAGATTGAAGAGCACGTTCACTGAGAATAATGCGGGCATGAAACAGGAAGAGGCGGTCCAGGCCGCCCCTTCCTGTTTATAAAGAATTTGAAATCTTTTTAATCTCTTCGAGTTTGCTGAGCGCCCTGCCGGAATCAATGGCATCTTTTGCCATTTCAAGGGCCATGCGGAGGTCGTCTGTCTTGCCTGCAACTGAGATCGCTGCTGCCGAGTTTATCAGAACAATATCGCGTTTTGCGCCTTTTTCTCCATTGAGGATCTGCAAGGATATCTTTGCGTTCTCCACCTTGTCCCCACCGATCAGGTCGTCTCTCTTTCCGCGTTCGAGGCCGAAGTCTTCGGGTGAAAGATAAAAGTTTTCCACTTTTCCCTTCGAGAACCTTGAGGCCCTTGTGCCGTCAGTTATCGTTATCTCATCGAGGCCGTCTTCACCGTGGACCACCATTGCATCCTCTGCCCCGAGGTTGCCGAGAACTTTTGCCAGTGTTTCGGTGAGGTGACTCGAGAACACTCCCAATATCTGTCTTTTCGCACCCGCAGGGTTTGTTATGGGGCCGAGTATATTGAAAATGGTGCGGATGCTCATTTCACGCCTCGGACCGATTGCGTATTTCATGGCAGGATGGAACAACGGCGCAAATAAAAAGCCGAATCCGGTCTCGAAAAGACATTTCTCGACCTTTTCGGGCTGAAGGTCTATCTTTACGCCGAGCGCTTCGAGTACATCTGCGCTCCCTGACTTGCTGGATACGGACCTGTTGCCGTGTTTTGCGACCGGGATACCTGCGGCAGCAACCACAATGGCTACAGTCGTAGATATATTAAACGTATGGGACATGTCACCGCCTGTTCCGCAGGTGTCGAGCACCCCTTCGGGAGCTGTTATCCTTGCCGCTTTTCCCCGCATTATCCTTGCTGCGCCGGTTATCTCATCAACAGTCTCGCCCTTTATCCTCAGCGCTACAAGAAAAGCCCCGAGCTGCGCATCTGTTGCCCTGCCTTCCATGATCTCATTCATGCATTCCGCCATCTCGGCTTCAGACAGGTTGATGTTGTTTACCAAAATATTAATAGCCTCTTTAATCATTTCGCCCTCTTTTAAATTGGATCTTGTCCCTGTCAGGTTGTTCGCACGCGAACAGGTAAATTTTACCTGTTCTCCCCTGCTGATTACAAGAAGCTTATCTGCTCTTTAATATCCTGTTTAATCTCTTTTAGGGTATAATTTCCCGCCGCTTGCGGCGAGTATAGTTGTCTCTGTTTCTTTAGATACCACGCAGGCTTGACTCGGGGAGTATGTCATTATCCTGAAAAATTAAAAGTTGTGAAATTTACGTGTTTTACGTAAAATTATCAGAAGAAATGATGGAGGGGAAGTCCTGGATAATATAACCGTGAATATTCAAAGGTTTTTTTATGGAACTTGTTGCCAATAATATAAAACAAAAATATTCCAATTTTATCGATGATATCATTGAGGAACTGAAGATTGCCTACAATGAAGATTCAAAGCCGTGGGTGGTGGGCTTTAGCGGAGGCAAAGACTCGACAGCTCTTGTCCAGTTCATCTTTTATATGCTTATGGATCTATCTGAAAGACAAAGACATAAAAAGGTTTTTGTTATTGCCTCAGATACGCTTGTTGAGATGCCTTCAATTGAAAA
Organism: uncultured Nitrospira sp.; assembly: GCA_947085825.1. GTDB lineage: Bacteria > Nitrospirota > Thermodesulfovibrionia > Thermodesulfovibrionales > UBA6898 > JAOUFP01. Next base: position 23,483 of record CAMTXX010000078.1, read on the forward strand.
GCGGTTAATCAAAGAAGTGTCCCTTATGCAGCAGGCAGCAAGTAAGCTTAACCTTCCCATAGAAGTTCACAGGGTCTACCCTGCTTTAAATGATCGCTTCTGGGTAACTCTCATTGGAAAAGGATATCCATCTCCTGTGCCTCGGTTCAGATGGTGCACTGAAAGATTGAAGATAAATCCAACAAGCAAATTTATTATCGATAAGGTTTCGCAGTTTGGCTCAGTTGTTATTGTCCTTGGCTCAAGAATTTCCGAAAGCAGTACAAGAGCTCAGGTAATGGAGGCATACCGTATTGAAGGCCAAAGATTTAGATCGCATTCAAATTTGCCTAAGGCATGGGTATATATGCCTATTCAAAATTTATCTACTACTGAGATGTGGGATTATCTTTTATCCGTTGACAATCCTTGGGGCGGGGATAATGACGGACTCGCCATGCTATATAAGATGGCAAGTGGCGGAGAGTGTCCCATGGTCATTGATGGGTCTACGCCACCATGCGGCAATAGTCGTTTTGGGTGCTGGACCTGCACAGTAGTTGAACGGGACAAGTCCATGGAATCGCTTGTTGCATCCGGTGAAGAGAAATTTAGACCGCTCCTTGATTTTAGGGACTATCTTCGTCAAATCAGATACGATGATTCGGCAAGGATGAATAAAAGGAAAAATGGGGCGGAGGGTAAAGGTCCATTTACCTATGAAGCAAGGCAGGATATTTTAAAAAGGCTACTACAACTTCAGAGAGAAGTTGATGAAATGTTAATCCAGGGGGATGAACTTGCTGCCATACAGGAAATGTGGGCCATCGAAGGTCAGCCGGTAGATATGGTTGACCGAATATGGCGGCATGTTTATGAGGAGGAGCTTATGCCAGAGGGGAAAGATAATCCTGCGCTTTCGAAGGAAGAGCAACTATTGGAAGAGGTTTGTAAGGAATATGACATTCCTTTTGAGATGATGCGAAGGCTGAGAGATCTCGAAGAGGAGTATGGATCGCTCAGAAGACGGCATGGCTTGCCGGAGTTAATGAGGGAAACTGTCAAGCAACACCTTGGCGTAGAGGAATAAATCGGAACAATATGCTCTGGCGGAATTTAAATATATCAAAGCTCGAAATGATGAATTTTAAGCGATTTTATGGTCACCATTCTCTTGATCTTCTCACCGATCCGGATAATGATAAAAACCTTATTCTCATCGGTGCTGAAAATGGAATGGGGAAAACCTCAATCCATGAGGCTATAAATTATGCGTTTTATGAATATCCTGACCTTCCTAAAATAACCACAAAGCCGGATTATCTAACTGCTGTCAGTGACCGCTTGAATCGAAAGGCGCTTGATAACGGCGAGACAGAATACTGGGTTGCACTGGAGCTTAGTGCTGCACCACAGGGAACCCAAAGGCAGTTGCGAATTGAACGACGCTGGGAAGTTGACCAGCATACAAGAAAAATTAGTGGTTCAAGGCTGGATATATTTGAGAATAAACGTCTTATTGATTGGGTTGGGGAAGATGCATATCAGGATTTTCTGAGAAGCATCCTGCCTGCTACCATATCGCCATATTTTTTCTTCGACGGAGAAAAGATACAGGAATTTGCAGAAGATGAAAACTTTGAAATGATGAAAGAGGGGATTTTAGATATTCTTCATATCAACGTGTATCGGACGCTTATCAAAGATCTAAAACATCATGTTATTGATTCCATAGAAAAAAATGAAGTCCAACCGTACGAAAATGATGATTTATATAAATTGCTTGAAGAAGCCGAGAGAATAGAAGCCGAAATGCAGAAAAAGCAAGAGCGGCTTGAAGAAAATAGGAGAGAAAAAGATGAAGCCCAGGTAGCAATTAAGTTAAGTGACGAGGAGATAAGACGAATAGCACGTCCTGGTACGCCGAAAAGGGATGCGCTTCTTACTGAGCGGGTGCAAATTGAAGATGCATTGGACAGAATTAAACAGAGCATAGAAGATTCTGTCGACAATCTTCCTCTTCTCATGGGGAGATCCCTGCTTGTGTCTTTAGAAAAGACCTTAATCGAAGAACAATCAAATAAGGGTTTGTTTGAAAAAGATGAAGTTTTAAAAGAAAAACTTGCCCAAATAGAAAAAGAAGTTTTCAGTGTTCATCAGGAGATTCCTGACGAATTTAAACTGAGCAAAAAACAAAGCAAGCTATACAGAGAGCTGTTTCATGATATTAGCTACAATGTGTTTGAAATATCTTCAGAAAAGGCTAAACATATTTTGCATGACATAGGATCAGGAGAAAGACAGAAGATCGTCGAACGTATTTCAGATGCGAGAGCTGTGATACCGCAGATTGTGAGTAATCTTGATGAAAGAGAACGATTAACTAATGAGCTGCGCACTATTGAAAGCCAACTAAAAGCATCATCAGATGATCCTCAAATCTCTGACATGTTGGAGAAGTCAGGTCTATTAAGGGAACAGTTAGGTCGTTTACAGCAAGAACAGGTAGAGATAGAGGCTGATTTGCAAAGATTAGGCGCTGACCTTGCAAAAATGAGAAAACAAATCGAAGATCGGCAGAGCAAGAGAGAGGCAACCACTCAAGCCAAGAAAGCAATCCGTTTGGCGCAGGATGCTCAAAAAGCTTTGCATGCATTCATAAAGAAACTTGCCCCTGAAAAGCTGACACTTTTAAAAGAAAATTTTGAACACATGTATAAACTTCTTAGAAAACCAGAAGACCCGGTACATAAGATAGAGATTGATAAAGACACCTGGAGAGTAATTCTTTATGACAATAAAAACAGACCTCTTGAAAAGAGAGTATTTTCAGCGGGAATGAAGCAAATGTATGCGCTTTCACTCCTCTGGGCTCTATCAAAAGCTTCCGGCAGGGAATTCCCTATTGTTATCGATACGCCCGTAGGCAGATTGGATAAAAAGAATCGCTGGGCTATTTTTGAAAAATATTTACCAAAAGCGGGACAGCAGGTAATTGTACTATCAACAGACACAGAAGTAGACCTGGAGGCAGCAAAAAAATTAGCCCCTCATGTTGCCAAGCAGTATCGGCTTGAATATGATCCCACAAAAGAATCAACAGTTATTAGAGTCGGATATTTCTTTTAGGAGAAGCAATGGGTTTATTTAAAACATCTTTGGAAGCAAAAACTGAACTGGAATCATTTAGGAGGGCAACAGGCATAAGACCTAATATATGGGCAAGGGCTGCGTTAGGTTATTCCTTATCTCTTGAATCGTATCCTGACGAAAAAAACTATGACTCCAACGGGCAGGAATTTAATAAGGATGTATTTTATGGCAAAGATGAACCACTTTTCATGGCGCTCCTACGTCAACGACATGGAGTAATCAACGAAAGCGAAATAAACCGGTTAGTAAAGGCGCATGTTGAAAGAGGGATAAGGCAGCTCTGGAAAGAATTCGAGAGGGTCGGTAAAAGAGGCGACGAGTTTATAGTGTCGCTTCTCGAAACAATTGGCAAATCAGTATCATCAGAAGTTGAAGGCGATTTAAACAGCGAAAAAATTTTTGAATCTGCAGATTTTAACATTACCGTTGAAATTGGGGAAGACCCTAAGACCGGGTATCCCCTTTCATATGTTATGAATGCTCCTGGATTATCACCGCATATTGCAATAATGGGCCGTACACGCAGTGGCAAAACAAGGACAGGACTAAATATGTTAGAGAAAATTGATGATCTGTCAAAACGGACCGTGCCGTTTTTAATTTTCGACTATGCAAAAGGTGATATTGCCGGGAATAAAGACTTTATAAAATCCGTTGATGCGGCTGTAATAAAACTGCCGAAAGGGAAGATCCCGATGGCGCCACTTGCACTTTCGAGATATGATGATGAGAAAATCAAACTAGCAGCAAGGCGTTTTGTAGACACGATAAAATCAGTAGTACGTTTAGGGCCAAAACAATCTGATTCCTGTTTAAGAATAGTCAAAGAAGCATATAACAGAGCAGCAGGCGCTGCGCCTGACATTGAAGATGTGCTTTCTATTGCAGAAGAGTTTTATGAAGAAGAAGAGAAACAGCCGGATTCTCTCTTGGTTACTCTAAGAGATTTTGCAGATTTCCCAATCTTCAGGCCTGTAAAACAGGGCGAAGATCATGAATTTTTCAAGAAAAGCCATGTGATTGATCTTTCATCATTACCTGAAGGATTAAGAAAAATAAGTGTTTTCTTGATGCTTGACAGACTCTATGCGGAGATTATGGAGCGACAAAACGCGCCTATTGATTCTAAAGGTTTCAGGCAAATGCGGCTTATTGTAGCTGTAGATGAGGCCCATAACTACCTTCCATGTAAACAGCCAACCTTGGAAAAATTTGTGCGTGAATCAGCGTCAAAGGGAGTTGGAGTTATGCTCATGTCCCAGTCGCCTGACGACTTTGACCAGCCCAAGTATAACTTTGCCAAGGAAATGGGGCTTGTTCTTGTGTTTTCATGTTTTGTGCAGAGACCGAAGATGCTTGAAGCCTTATTGGGCGGCAATATTGATCCGCAGTTCATGTCCCAGCTCCAGCCCGGAATCGCAAAGACCCGGCTGCAAAACTCCTCACGGCCTGTTGATGTCCGGACCTGGACTCCGTAGCTGATAATCTGGTTAACTGTTAAATGATGATAAAATGGCTTGGTGGCATTCCATAACTTTGTTACTTCAATGAAGCTCCCTGCGGCAAGACCGCAGGGTATCTAAAACGGCAAGGTGTTTTTTACCGTATTCATTCCCGTGGCAGATGCAGATGGAAGACAACCAAAAAAACAGGCTGCTTTTTTCTCATCCTTGTCTCGTCCGTCTCTATTTTTACCTGCCGCGTTGCGCAGCTTCAATAAGGTATATACCTGAAATCCAACACCTCTCTTATCAGCTTGAAATCCTTCTCATTTCTTGTAATCAGAACCGCTCCGATGTCTCTTGCGGATACGGCTATGAGAATGTCCGCAAGGAGGCCTTTGATTCTCAGGGGGTCAATTTTTTTGTCTTTTCTCAATTTCAACATTACATTGCCGGCAACATACCATTGCCTTTCGGTCACTGTTGTAACAGTAAAATTGTTCTTTATCCTAAAAAAGCATTTAGCCACAGATTTACGCAGATTTACACAGATATATCAAAGACTTCTACAAACAAAGTGAATCACCTATTTGGTGAAGACTTTCGCTTAGAAGCGCCTACTTCTGGTATCTTTTCAGATGTTTGTTTTATCAGTGTTTATCCGTGGCCAACTGAGGTTTTTAGGATTAGAAATGAGGTGTCGAGGACTGCCTTCTGCCTCAATTAAGCCCCTCAAATTTAAATTTCCCCTTTGTATGCTCAATAAATTTCCTCATCTTTTCCTGATATATTACATCAGAAAGCGCGGATTCTATCGTCTCGGTCTCGGTTTTTGCCCCGAGTATTTTTTGTGCATTCTTAATTAAGGCCCCGTCGAGCCTGAAATGTTTGGCCGTTTTTCTCACCGCAGTCAGCATATGACCTCCTTTCGTTGATTGTATATACAATTTATAAGGTTCCTCGCTGTTTAGAGTGGGTAAGATTGAAAAGGGTATGAGTGGAGGGGTTAAAATAGAGCATTATGAGAGATACAGATCTTTTTCAAATAGCGTTGGGGCTGACACCCCCGTGGCAGGTGTCGAGTGCGGAATTCAA
>CAMTXX010000079.1:0-14552 GCA_947085825.1 uncultured Nitrospira sp.
AATAAACCGGCCTTTTTCTGCTCCAGATGTTTCTCCACGCTATTTGTCATAATTCCTCCTTTTCTGATAGCTTATGAGCTATCAGATTATGGCACAAAAAAACGCTTTGATCAACTATCTTCACTTTTTTGTCGCAGACCCATTTATGGTGCCATTTGATTCGGCAAGACTGCGCAAAAAGCGAACAGTTCTTTTGAACATGGTTTCCTGTCCAATATTCACATTATAGAAGCCATCGCGTACTTTTGCCAGATTATCGGTCTCACTGCGCGAAGCATATCTCGGGAGCAGGTCTTGACGTAGAGCAATTTTTCGCAACCCTTCCATCAAATCAATTAGAATTCCGCCCAGAACAGTGGCAGCTAAATGTTCCTGCTGGCTGTTATTCGTGGCCTGCGTTAAGAGTTGTGCTTCCGATTCGAGCACCGCCCACAGTTGCCTATGCAATGTCTCTGACTTCGGGGCAACCCAGAGGTTCTCATTAGTGAAATATAAATTAAAAACGCTGGTCACATCGGACTCCATCTCATCATCGGCAGCCTCTTCAATAGATTCTTTTTCTCGGTATTGCTCTCCTTTAACGAAATCAACCATGCCATTATCGAAAAGGCGTTGAAGAAGTTTTGTGGCTAGTGGGTATGGAAGTTTTTTCTGTATTTCTATGTAGCAACATGCCTTGTTGATGAAAAAGAGATCCAAATATTTTATTATTCTTCTGGTATTTGGGGTGATGTTATTTTCCTTAAACCAGGATGCAGCAGATTCTATCGCTTTGATTTTGTTATCGCTGGTGAATGAGTCCCACAACTCCCGCTCTGGCCCGGCTAAAGAAAACCGTAGAGAGAGCCACCACAGATTGTCCACAAAACGGTGATTTTTTAAAAGCGTTTTACGCTGCAAGCCTTCTTCAGAAGTTTCAATATTTTCGATTCGCTTCTTCAATTTCTCTGATATCTCTGTCAAAGTTGCCACACGTTCACAGAATACAAGCGTCTTCTGTCCATTCATATAGTTCTGGAATACCCGCTCTACTGTGGCTGCAACCTTAGGGTGTGTATGAGTTTTCAAAATACTTTCAAACAACTCTTCATATTTCTTTGTGGTATCTGAAATCGTTTTCACTTTATTCAGTCGTTTCTTGCTTTCAAGGAATGCTCCTGTGCTGGAGGTGATTCCTCCTATTAAGTGGGCATTAGTTTCATATTTATTGCCTGAATCCCTGCGTATTATTTGATCCAAACGAATAGCGATAAAATTGATAAAGGCGTCTTCATCATTAGCATACCCATTTGTTGCATATAGTGTTGTTCTCTTCTGCATCGTTTGATCAGCGGTATGATTTTTTGAAAAACGAGAGCCTATATGGAAATGTCGCTTGTCACGACTTTTAGCGTGACGGATCATGATTTGATGTAATTCAGAGCTCAGGGATTTGTTGGTAGTCCGGTAGTCCTGCATTGCTTCAATAAATGCGCGCATGGTATCACTAGTTATGCTGCTTCGCTCGGCATTTGCGATCCAGTTATTCAAACCCATACTCTCAAGGCTTTGGAACTCAGCATACAGAATCTGAGAATCTTCTTGCGAAAGGCTTTTCCATGCATCACTGAACGTCTGGCTTGCTTTTACACACGCCGCGATCTTAAACGTTTTTTCTATAGAGGTGAGCACTTGGCTGGTTCTACCCTCGGTCATTTGCACATATCCGAACAACTTTTGCATTTCGTCCTCATTAATTTGAAATGGGGTAGCAGACATTATCAGCTTGTGCTCGATGAAAGGTGCGTAATTTGACTGAAATTCCTTTGCACCCAAACTCCCATTTTTCCAATTGTGCACCTCATCTATTACAGCAAGCTTGACCCCTGCCTCTTTGAGTTTATCTCTAAAAATTGCATCAGAAATATTTTTAAAAAACGAGGAAGCATCTGTGTTATTCCCCGACAACAGTTGCTGACATAGAATCTGCCAATCATTCGAAACATTATCTTCCTGCCGGCATTTATTTGCGATAGATTTCAAACCATAGAGGTCGCCATTGGATAGACCCAAAATCTTTGAGATATATTTTTCCCAGCGGCCATTCACATCTCTCCGCAGGATCAAACCTGAAGGTTCTAAGGACTTAATGATCCTGTCTCTGGTATCGCCCCATCTTCCTTTGAGCAAAAGCCCAAGGATAAAAGAGCATAACAACTGATTGTCATACTTATCACTTCGAGGACGCTTGAGAGAATTCATCCCCATTATGTAGATATTGGCCTCATAATGATCCTGCTTAGAAGCAAAATTGCGAAACAGCTCCTTGATTTCTCCATCTGGAACCTTTTCATCATAAAGGCACTCAATAAGCTGGAAAAGTCGCTTATTCTCCCTCGCATTTACCTCATCGAAGTATGTAAACATGGCCCGGAGAGAGAACCTAGAAAGGAACTCCAGGAATATAGAGTCTTCTGAATCTAATGATCTTAATGGTCCCCATGAATTCCGTCGGCGAGAAGCCTTTTCCCTTTTGACACCCCACTCAAAAAAACATTTTAGAAAACAATTCCTCTGTGTCGCACTGATGCGATTAAGGTCAGTTTGATTTTCATAATCATGAAGATTCTGAACAAGGTCCCAGTATCCATCAACCCTGATTGGTCGAAGCCGCCTCTCCGGATTGCTGAGCTTAATGTATTTCTCATTAAAGCTAAGAATTTCCTCTTCCCACTTTGCTCGCAGAACAGCGCTGGGAGGTGTAATGAGAATTACTTTTCGATTATTCTTTCTGCTCTGCAAGATATGCTCGGCAATAACACTAAGTGCAACATACGTTTTGCCCATGCCCACTTCATCTGCAAGCAGAATCGTGTCGTAGCCCTGAGTGAAACGTTCTACAATAGCCTTGGCTGTATTCCTCTGCCGGTTCCAGTCGCCTTGAAATGTTTCCTTTTCAGCTTTTGAGCTGATTATATCGTCAAATTCCGTGCGATTTGCCATGTTATACCTCCTGGCCGCAAAAGTTTATGTATTGCTGCTGCAAACTATTGGCATTCTCGACGTTAAATAGGTAGTTATCTGTGATGCGTTTGATGAATTCCTGAATCTCAGGCACGTTACCTGCCAGGGATTTGCAGAACAATATAAGCTCCCCCATCTTAAAGAGAAAGGCAGCTTCGCCATCTGGCCTTTCCCTGTCAAGGATTTTGCAGTATGTTTCGAGCGGCTGAATGATAGTTTTTTGAATAGTCTGCTGCCTTTCCCTCTCATTTCCCGCCTTGGGGATATTTTTAGCGCGATCACTAAATTCTTTCTCTACCCTTGAAAAAAGATTTAAATAACTCTGCATCTTGATAACCATATTGCTGTTTCTATCCACCTCCAAAACACAATCCGTATCGTTAGCAGAATCTGTTGTGCCTTCCCCAGGCATGAATTCACCATCTGAAAGAGGTGTACCAGCATTGAGCCCTAAGTAGAAATTAAGCCAGTCCTCAGAGGTGGGAAACAATAAAAGATCTCTTTGGCTGAACAACTCTGCTGAGTGTCGGAAGGGAAGATAAAAGACTCTTTCCGGAAGTGCTTTGGGTACAAAGGCCAGATTTCTCCCTCCTACAAGGCGCGAGAAGAATTCCTTGGCCTTGATTTCCTGTGAGTAGCCCCCGTTGATTTGAAGAGGCAACGTGCTCCAGCGAATCTCATATTCATAAAGTCGCAACAGATCGCCCCTAAACTCGAACTGAACAGACTCGGAATCAGGGATATGATTCAGAATAATCTCCTGGAGGAAATCCGGATAACCTGCCTCATCTTGGTAACCTTCATCATCTTCCACCTTGATAGTTGCTGGCGAAGAATCCGGCAATTTGTCGTACATATCCTCCGAATTAGCTTGCAGACTTGCCATGATGGCACTAATAAGTTTTTCGGGATCACCAAGTTCAACCCATGCCAGGCCGAGTTCCTGATTGTCTCCATTCCATGCCTTGCAGGTGAAATTAGCGCTGCCCATATAAACAAGCGATCTGTCGAGGGTTGTCAGTATGAGAATTTTCGCGTGTAATTTTCGTACAATGTTCAAATCGCTGATCGAAACTCCATCATTGGCTTTTTGTATTCGCACCCGTTCGGAATCAGAAATGCCAGGAACAATCCAGTGAAATTCTCTTTTTGTACAATGAGTGCCATAATGTTTTTTTGATAAGTTGCCGACGTTAGCCTGATCAGTCACTAGAATCAACTCAGGGAAATCGCCTATATGTTTGTTCAGAAGATCAGTAAATATATCCTGATTTGCTGATTTATCGAAGAAGGGGGACACAACAAAGACCCTTGTCGGGGGGTTGTCGGAAACTGTATCCCACAATTTCTTTAGTTGTTCGATACCAGAAGATTGATGTGCATATCCGGAAGCCACAAGCGTATATCGGGCTCCTGACGTTTCCGGCTCCCAAGCCTTTAGTCTGGCGTCGAGGGTTTCAAGGACGGAACTCACGGCTTCGAAATTGGCGCTCCCCGTGAGCGGCGGGTATCCTTTTCTCAATAGGTCGGTGAAGGCACTCAGCACTTGTATCTCTGCTCGCTTTTCCCGGCTCCAAACAAAGTCCTGAAAAACTTCCCGGTTAGCGAATAACCCGGTGCGGGTTAGATTCATGGACCCCAGCACGAGACGAACCGTCTTTTGAGTAATAATCAGGTAAGCTTTGGCGTGATGACAGCAGAATGCCCTGGGTTTGATCGGAAAGAGATCAAGGAAGTGGGGCAGTTGATTGGATTCTTTTGTCTTTCTGGCATCATATAAAATTACGGGCCGCAGATCGGAAAGTAACTTCAGGTCATTTTGGCGAAGTTCATAATCCTCATCCAGCGAACGCCCACTGACCAGATTCAACAACTGCTGATCATCAAATTCATATGTTAAGACCAGAATTTGCTCAACCGGGTCTTTAGCGCGATCAGCAATGACTTCGCTATAAATATTTTGCAGAGAATCGAAACCTTCCACCGATGGTAATTGTTTCATATATTGCCTCTCGAATAATCATGGTATAGAATTGCTCGCCAGAAATGCCAGTCGCGCCGATATTGAAAATTGATCAAAGCAATCTGTGCTTCTTCGTCAACTTCACCAGAAAGTTTCTCCCAAAAAACGGTAAAACGATCTTTGTCCACTTTGTCCTTAATGAGCAATTGCCCGTCCTTAATAAATGGAGAGGCCTTTTTAGAGTTCTGATGAGTCACATGATGATCCATTACTGCTTTTGCAATATGTGCATACCCGGAAATATCGCTCAAAGTACGGAAAAGCTTTTTGGCATCCGGTCCTTGTAACTTGCAGTAGTCCGCAGCCAATAATTGCAATGACTGAGCAACACGTTTTTCGAGATCATCCGGCGGGAGAAGGGAATTCTTTCCCTCGTATTGGCAGGTCAGATATTCTCGCTCAAAGACGAATTGCACGAGAGCTGAAAGAGATTCAAACATGCGGATGAGTTCAATTTTATCTTTCAAATTATTATATTTCTCAATGAGTTTTGGGAAAAATCCAATATAGGATTTCTCGTCGGCCTGTATTGCACCTAAATCATCTTGTTTAATAGGATTGTCCCAAAGAACTTTAACATGGGGATTTCTTTGACAGTACTCAGATATTATCTCCTGCCAAATATTCTGCTCGTCCTGGCTTGGCGAAGCATTCAGCCTAAATGCAGTAGCAACCTTTAGAATTTCCTCTAATTCAAATTCTTCTTTTGAATACCAGCGTTCCAACCATTTAATCAGATTGATCCCTTCACGGAATTCATATGCATCAGCAAGCTTTTTCCCCAATTCAGTCAGCTTCGTACCCTCTTTGTCTAGTATTCCCCAAGAAATTGAGGGCCTTGAATAGTGACCAAGTGTCCCATAATTCAGCCGATAGAAAATCGGGTGTGAGCCTCTGATCTTTGCCAGGGAAATCAGGTTGTCCTGCACCAGACCATTGTATTTGGTTACATTCAAAATAGATTGCCCGGCTCTGGTATTCAGAATTCCCCAGAATATTTCCAAATTACGAAATTCTCGTGCAAAGCTCTTTTGCGCCGGTGTAATGTTTCTCCTTGAAAGGAACTGATATGCGCAAGCCAGGAAACCGTGATACGCCGGATGATTCGCCAGCACGGTGAACTGCTTAAATAGCATATCTTTTAGCACACCAGAGGGTCGAAGAAATCCCAGAGGATCCACGGATCCGCCTTGCTTATCAAGGATGATGTATTCGGAGAATTTCATAAACTTATTCTTCTCCTTTCTTCTTTACCATCTTCACCGACATCTGTTCCTCCATCTCTGCAAACTTCAACAACCCATTCTGAGTTTTCTTGTCCAGCACTTCATCTTCAACCATCCGCGACAGCCTTGCCAGATTCAACCCCGAAACATCTTCCCATATCCCGGCCTTTTTAATAAACCTCTCAAGCGCTTCGCGCCCCTCGTCTCCAGATTTGGGAAAACTCAAAACTTCTTCCTCTGTGACCTTCAGTGCATAGTCACTGCCTGATATCTGACTGATTTCATTTTTCTTTGCATAGGTAATCGCAGCATCAGCAATCAGAGTCAGTTCGTCCTGAAGCGCGGCTTCCTTATCCCTCAGCGTCTTTATCTGCGCCTTAACAGATGCATATTTGTTCACCAGCGAAACGCCTTTTTCCTTGAGGTACTTATTCGGCGGCAGGTCCTGGACCTTATATTCATGCTTCTTTGCCGGGCAGTATTCAGGATATTCACACCAGTCGCAGAGCCTGCTCTCTGTTGGCTCAAATTTTGTGTCTTTCTCGATTGTCTTAATAAGAGAAACAACCTGTTTCTTCAGGTCTTTGATCTGTGAATCGTTTCTGGCTGACCTGAACTCCTTATCGAAGATCAGATAATGCCAGATGAGTTGAACATCCTTTGCATCCCTGTATTTCTCCTTGATGCCGATATGGTAAAGCGCGAGCTGGCGGTCAGAATCGAACTTCTCCTGCGATGGAAGTGAGCCTGAGGTCTTATAGTCATGAATCTCGTAGACCCCTTTATCCCTGTGGCCCAGTCTGTCTATATAGCCCTGTATTGCATAGCCTTCGAGCTTGAACGTGATAAGCTGCTCTGTCGCCATGGTTTTGGACTGATTAAAGGGCTGGTGGCGCTTGTAGTAGTTTGTTATGGCCTCTTTTCCGGCATTTTGGTAATGGTCTTTTGTGAAGCCTTTTTTTACAACAACCACATTCTCATGCCAGTTTTTGTCCCACTCGTTCTTATAGTAACCGAGCAGCTCATCAAGGCTGTTCATCTTAGTGAGAATCAGTTCCTTGTACAGCTTCTCCAAGACATCATGGACCCGGCTTCCAAGGAAGGCCTCAATCCCCTCCTCAGAACCCTCAGGCAAACGCACACGCTTGATATACCGCAGTTTATACTGCTGTGGACAGTTCTCGTAGGTCGAAAGCTTGCTATTTGAATATACAGGCATTTTGGCCCTCTCCTATAATGTGAATCACAATCATTGTAGCAAAACCGTGATTATTTCCTCTCTTTTTTCTTCGGGTTGCCGAACGAGAAATATTCCGGATGTTCTTCTTCCAGCTCGGAAAGATATTCTTCGGCCTTTTACATTTTCTCCTCTTGGTTCATATCTGATGCCAATGATTCATTCATCGGTTTTTCGATGAACTTCTTTGTCCCCATCTGCCGGTCAAGGTCCCGCTCAATTTTCTTTAACCGCTCAGATGCTGGGTCAATCCTGTTTCCCCCCTCTATTGCCATTTTTGCATGTTCGAAAAGGCCGAGATCAAGGGCAGCCTGGGCACAATTCTCATATAAACGCACATCGTCAGGAATGCATGAAACGCCTTCATAAGCGATCATGTAAGCCTCACGCTTGAGACCGGCGTCTGCATATGCACAGCACAGTCCGCCATAGACAGCAGCTTTCCGACAGCCAAGCTCTTTTGCCTTCCGATAGTAGTGGATTGCATCCCATGGCCTTCCTTTCATTGAGCAGCAATATCCCATCTCAAGTATATAGGCAGGCTCATCGGATGCCTTATCGAGCAGTGCAGATAATATCCCAAAACCTTCTTCATAATAGCCGAGGAGATTGAGGGACAAGGCTTTGTTGTAAAGGATTGCCGAGTTATCTTCATTTTCAAGGGCAAGTGCCCTGTCAAAATAGGTTAAGGCCTCATGCTGGCGGTCGGTCCTGTAATAGATCAGCCCCATTGAGTTTAGTAAATTCCAGTCGTCCGGATATTTGCTAATGGCTTTTTCAAGCACACTTGCAGCCTCGTCATACTTTTCTTTATCTATGAGTATCCTGCTGAGCCCGTAATAGCGCTGACTCCCGTGCGTCTTTTGTGGAAGCAACCTAAATATTTTCTCGGCTTCCTTGTAATCGCCCATCTCTGCCTGAGCGTCACCAAGATTCCAAAGAGCGTCATATAACTTCTCGGTAAGCCCCTGTTTTTGAGTTTCATCTGTGGTTTGCTCTATCCGTGCTTTGAGCCTGTTGATTTTATTCTGCATCTTTCGGATACTTGCTGCCGCGAGTTTCTTATCCATTTTGGTCCCTCCCTGGTTTATTCTGCTTTTTTGACTGGCTCCCTGGCTTCTCCGCCTCCTCGACCATCCGGATCAAGTCCTTAAATAGCTCAGAATCAGGTTCAAGAGATAGCCCTTTTTGAAAAGCAGTTATTGCCTCGACTGGCTGTTCAAGATACAGTTGCCCGACGCCAATATAACGATAGAGTTCTGCTGTTTCAGGTAAGCTGTCGACGGCCTCAAGAGCCAAGCTAAAGGCTTCGTAGGCGCAGTCCAGAGCGCTGTATGCCTTGCAGAGGCTGACATATACGTCAGATGATTCATATCCCTGTTTTAAGGCTTGCCGTAAATCCTCGATGGCCTCGGCATAATTGCCGCGCTGAAACTGACAAAATCCACGTTCGTAGACATAATACGGATCGTCATGGAATATCGCTATCAGCTCGTTCCATATTTTGAAGGCTTCTTCATGATACTTCAGTCTTTTCAGGGTACCTGCTTTATTCTGAAGAGACCATGGATTATTCTGCGGTACAACGGCAATTGCCCGGTCAAGATATCGAAGCGCCTCGTAAGCGTTTCCCATAGTATTGTAAAGAATTCCATATGTGTTCAGCACAGGAACATAATCAGGGAATTCTTTGAGTGCCTTATCGAGCAGCTTTTCCGCCTCGGCATATTTCCCGGTCTCGATCAAAACCCTTGCCATCCCGCAATATCGATCTATGCTGTGTGCAGCTTGAGGCAGCTTGTCGTATATCTCAGAAGCTTTCTCAAACTCGTGGTCATCAAGATATTGCCATGCCAATTGCGCCTTAAGCTTGTTGATTTTTTTCTCCGCTTTTTCCTGACCCGACTGCGTTGCAGTTGACATCAGCTTCATTTCAGCCTTTTTGATCTTGGCTTCCAGCTTTTTGGCATTGCCTTCAGAGTCTATTTTGCGAGTCGCTTCTTTATTCATCGTACCCCTCCTTAAGGATAGATTTATCTTCTACCTATTATTATAAAGGGCGACCTACCCCAAGGCGTGTCCTATGTTTTTTGGAGAAAATGCTTAGTAGATTTTGGCGATTTTTTGGGCTGCGGATTTGATGAGGGTCCGGAGGCTTTGCGGCTTGATTACCTCTACGTCGGGACCGTGCTTTAATATCTCCATCATGATCTCTGAGTAGCTTGCAACGGGAAAGGTCAATTCAAGGGAACCGTCTTTCAGAAGTTTCTCTTTCTGGTACTTATGCCACACCTGGCCTTTTATCCAGCGGGACTTCAGGGGGGTGAAACGCAGCGTAACCTGTTTTGTCTTATCGCCTTTGTAAAGACCGAACGCTGAATTTAAATGACCTTTAATGTCAAAGTCTTTTCGTAAGCTGAAGCTTTCCTCAGTTACAACAACATCGGAAACTCTGAAAAGGTTGAAATCCCTCAGGTCTTTTCTCAGGTGGCAATAGGCGATCAGATGCCATGTCCCCATGTAATTAAATAAGTGATAAGGATCGACAGTCCTTCTGGTTTTCTCATCCTGAAGCGGGGAGTTATACGTAAAGGAAAGGCTTCTCCGTTTGAGACATCCTTTCAGAACTTCCTTGAAAACATCCTCCGGAACAGGAGAGTATTCTATGAGCTGCAGGGAAAAGGCATCGTCTATTATGTCGGCCTCCGTAATATTTTTCTTGAGAATAGACGTGATCTTGTCTATCGCTATGGACAATTCACTGCTTATGCAGGCACCACCTATCCCCTGGAGTATCTTTCTGGCAATTAGCAGTGAAGAGAGTTCCGCAGAGGAAAGATGAATCAGGGGAAGAGAGAAAGTATCGCCCTCGTAGAAATAGCCCTTACGGTTTTTGTCATAACAAAGAGGACAGTTTAGCCTGTCCCTCATGAATTCTATGTCACGTTGCGCAGTCTTAACAGATACTTCGAAGTTCTCAGCGAGCCTTGTAGCATTTGGATATGCCTTCAATCTTATCCGTTCGTCAAACCAGACAAAACGCTCGTAGATGTTTTTAACAATCATGTTGACAAGTATAACAAGCAGAGCTAAGCCGGTCAAAACAAATCTGCCGACTGCGGTTTTTAGGTCCATCTCTAACCCCGCTGATTGATAGGCATTCCATCTCACAGGGTTTACATTTCAAGGGCTTATTTGTCATCCTAAAGCATATGAAAAAAAATATCTTCATCATATTTTCAGGCATTATCTTAATAGCCTTCTCTTATATAGCCTTCGAATTATTCGTGCCTGTTCAGCCAAAGGGCGGCAAAACCGAGATCGAAATCCCACAAGGCGCCACCTTCAGGCGGGCGATGGAAATCCTGCATGACCAAAAACTGATACGTGACAAAAACATCTTTTTACTCCTCGGAAGACTGACAGGGGCTGACAGGAAAATCAGGGCCGGATTTTACTCGCTTTGGAGCAACATGAGCCCCTTTGATATATTCAAAATAATCCGCAGTGGCCAGATAATCGAATATGAAATAAAGATAATTGAAGGCGCCTCACTCCTTGAAATTTCCGAACAATTCGAAAAGGCCGGAATCATAAAAAAAGAAGATTTCATGAAGCTTGCAAAAAACCGCGATTTCCTCGACTCTTATAAAATTGAGGCAAAAAGTATGGAAGGCTATATATTCCCCGACACCTACAAAATCCCTAAAGGCATTTCACCTGAAAATGCTATCGGGAGCATGATAGACAAGATGCGCGAAAAATTCTCTTATGAAATGCTCAGCAGGATGGAAGACCTCGGCCTGTCTGAAAATGAGGCGCTGACCCTTGCCTCGATAATCGAGAAGGAGGCGGTAGTGGATTCAGAGCGCCCTCTGGTCTCTGCTGTCTTTCACAACCGTTTGAAAAAACAGATGCGGCTTCAGGCAGATCCCACCGCAATTTACGGCATAAAAACCTCAAAGGAAAAGATCACCAGAGAGGATCTTCTCCGCAAAACCCCTTATAATACCTATCAGATAAAAGGGCTGCCCCCCGGCCCTATCGCATCGCCGGGCCTTAAGTCGATCATGGCAGCGCTCTATCCTGCTGATGTCCCCTATATATTTTTTGTTTCACTGGACAACCGGGCGCACCAGTTCTCTACAACACTAGAAGAACATATAAGAGCAGTAAAACAGTACAGAGAAAAACAACGGGAAATAAAAGACAACACCAATGAAAATGGCTCATAGAAAAAAAACGAGCAGGATATATGTCGGCAGTGTGCCGGTCGGAGGCGGAAGTCCGATCTCTGTTCAGTCCATGACAAAGACAGACACAAGAGACGTGAAATCCACTGTCAGGCAGATAAAATCCCTTGCAAAAGCAGGCTGTGAGATCATAAGAATAGCAGTCCCTGACCTCGAAGCGGCAAAGGCCCTCGGCAGCATAAAAAAAGCTGTAGCCATGCCTGTCATCGCAGATATACATTTTGACTGGAGACTCGCCCTTGAGGCGATTCAACAGGGGGTGGACGGCCTGAGGATTAACCCCGGCAATATCGGCGCCAAGTGGAAGGTTGCGGAGGTTGTTTCAGCAGCGTCTGATAAACATATCCCGATACGGATCGGCGTAAACGCCGGATCATTATCAAAAAAACTCCTTACAAAATACGGGCATCCGACGCCTGAGGCGCTTGTGGAAAGCGCAGAGGAGCATATTAATATCCTTGAGCAATTAAACTTCAGGGAGATAGAAGTCTCACTCAAGGCCTCGAATGTCCTGACAACGGTTAAGGCCTACAGGCTTTTCTCCCGCAGATTCAGATATCCGCTTCATATAGGCATATCAGAGGCAGGGCCTTCCTTTACAGGGATCATTAAAAGCTCAGTCGGCCTCGGCATACTCCTGGCAGAGGGAATAGGAGACACAGTAAGGGTTTCCCTGTCAGCCGACCCGCGCGAAGAGGTCAGAGTCGCCTATGAAATACTCAAAGCTCTTAATCTCAGGACAAAGGGGGCCAACATTATTTCCTGTCCGACTTGCGGGAGATGCGAAATCGACATCAGGGGACTTGCCTCAAAAGTAGAAAATTGTTTGAAAAATATCAACAAGCCTTTGACCATCGCAGTCATGGGCTGTGCGGTAAACGGCCCGGGCGAGGCACGGGAAGCAGACATCGGAATTGCAGGAGGAAAAGGCATGGGCCTTCTCTTCAGAAAAGGAAAGATCATTAAGCGGGTAGAGGAAAAAGATCTGTTAAGCGCATTGATGGAGGAGATAGAAAAGTAGGCTTTGCGTATTGCCGTATTTTTTACTTAAAAGAAAACATTGACAACACACACGCGCTTTGATAGGATTTCACAAGTTCATTGTATATTCACAAGCATCATGAAGATGCTCAATATACCAAGGAGGAACAGATGGAAAAAAAGACAGTTGTTAAAAAGGTGGCAGCCAAGGCAAAGGCTGCTGAAAAAAAGGTTGCTAAAAAGGTGGCAGCAGTAAAAAAGGCGGTTGTCAAAAAGATCAAGAGGACTCCGAATCCTGCATTTATGAAGCCCATGCAGATCAGTGACGCCCTTGCGAAGATCGTGGGGAGCAAGCCCTTGCCAAGGACAGAGGTGACCAAAAAGTTGTGGGAATACATCAAGAAAAATAAACTTCAGGATGCCGTCAACAAAAGAGATATCAATGCTGATGAAAACTTAAAGGCTGTCTTTGGCGGAAAGAGCAAGGTCTCTATGTTTGAGATGACCAAGCTTGTAAATACACACCTCAGCTAAAGACCTGATTGCTTGGAAGTCGCTGCTTGTCGCGGACAGGCCTAAGACTTCAGAATGTTATCCGGAAAAAGGATTGGGGGGAAACAGACAGATTACCCCGGTAAAATCCCGGGGAGATGCAATCTTTGCATCGAAATCTGTTTGATTTTTCCTCTTCCTTTGCCGGAAACCTGCCATTTTCTCAAATTCGCTGCCGTACTGCTTCATAGAGGCAGACTGCCGCAGAGGTGGCAACATTCAGGCTCTCTGCTTTTCCCAATATCGGGATGCTCAAGACCATATCAGCCGTCTTTTTTACCGCTTCCTGTACGCCATGCGCCTCATTTCCAAAGACAAACGCAACCGGCTTATCAAGTTCAGCATCAAATACGGTTTTTCCGGCATCGGCTGTGGTCACGACCAGTTTAATTCTATGGAAACGGATCCAGTCTAATAATTCATTAACTGTGGCATAGGCGATAGGGATATTGAATATGCTCCCGGCAGTTGCCCTGATAGTCTTTGGCATATAAACATCGCATGTGCCCGGCAGGATAATCACTGCGGCAACACCGGCAGCGTCTGCTGTCCGTATGATCGTCCCGAGATTCCCGGGGTCCTGAATGCCGTCTGATACGATAAGCAGGGGGTTTTCCTTTAAAGACAAGTCCTTAAGGGAAAGGGGCCTGTGCGTTGCTACTGCGATGATGCCCTGCGGTGTTTCCGTTTCAGTGAGCTTATGGAATACCTGATCAGCAACTTCAAACATTTTGCCAGTATGCCTTGCAAGAAGCTTTAAAATCTTCTGTCCTTCTTTTTTTATGCTGAAGGCCTCTGTGAAAAAAACCTCGCCCACAGAAGCGCCTGCGCCAAGCGCCATCTCAATGAGATGAGGCCCTTCGATGACAAAAGAGGCATGTTTGGACGTGCTTTTTCTGCGCCTGATATCCAATACTTCTTTTATTTTAGAATTAGAACAGCTTGTTATTCTGGTATAGTTCATGGTTATTGCCCTGTCCGAAACGATAATTATATTAGCATCTTTTTCTTTATTCCGCACTGCTTATAGCTCTCTCAGTACTCTCGAAACAAATTTGGTTCTTTCTCACTTCAAATGGGTAACTCCAAAACTCCCCTCCTTGGTTAAGCTGAGCGTTGGACACAAATAGTGCTGGACACGGGAAAGTTAGATATGACAAGAAGAAATTTCAGTAATTCCCCCTTAAAAAAGCTGACCATGTCCCACATTTTTGCTGGACACGGGGAGTGGTGATCGGCTACAATAGGCAGCATGGAACAGAACAGAATAACCGAGG
>CAMTXX010000080.1:0-52341 GCA_947085825.1 uncultured Nitrospira sp.
AGAAGGTTCTGCTGTAAGGGCAAGTCCCGGCAGGCTGTCTGTAAGCAGATTCATCCATAATATTTGAATTGGCACCAAAGGACGTGAAAGGCCGAAAAACGGGGCAAGGAATATAGCCCATAGTGTTCCTGCGTTGGATGTCATGTAATATTTTATAAATCTCAGTATATTGTCATAAATCCGCCTTCCCTCTTTTATTGCCCTGACAATGGTCGCAAAGTTGTCATCCAGGAGTATCATGGATGACGCTTCTTTGGCGACCCCTGTTCCTGTAATGCCCATAGCCACTCCGATATTAGATCTCTTGAGCGCAGGCGCATCATTTACGCCGTCCCCTGTCATGGCCACAAATTGTCCTTTATCCTGAAGCGCCTCTACTATCTTCAGCTTCTGCTCAGGCGCAACCCTTGCATAGACCCTTATATGCTCAACTCTTTCTTCAAACTCCTCCATCGGCAATTTATCAAGTTCCCTGCCGGTTATTACCGTCCGTCCATCACCCGTGCCTGAGTCTTCGAGCATGCCGAGCCTTCCTGCTATTACCTTTGCTGTTATAGGATGGTCGCCTGTAATCATTACCGGTTTTATCCCGGCTGTTTTACATAACTCCACCGCCTCTTTTGCCTCTTCCCTCGGCGGATCCATCATTCCTGCAAGCCCGAGAATGGTCAGTCCCTTCTCCACATTTTCAGGGGACATATCATCCGGCAGCGCATCCCATCTCCTCATGGCAATGCACAATACCCTTAACCCGTCAGCCGCCATCCTTTCGTTCATCTTGTGAAGTTCCTGCATATCGAGAGGCATTACTCCCTCGGATGTAAGAATATTATCCGCCCGCTCAAGCAGCACATCCACACCGCCTTTTGTGAAGGAAATGTATTCATGTTGTTCTGCTGACTGCTGACTGCTGACTGCTGACTGCTTATGAAATGTAGTCATACACTTTCTGTCTGAATCAAAGGGAATCTCAGCAACCCGTGGAAGTTCCTTTTCAAGTTCCTTTTTATCAAAACCGTTGTCCTTTGCAATGTTATAAAGGGCAATCTCTGTAGGGTCTCCGATTATGTTGCCTCCGGCATCCATCTGGGCGTCGTTGCTGAGGGCAAGACCCATGAATAGTAAAGAGTTCGGAGTTTGGAGTTCGGAGTTATTTCTTTTGCTCCTGTCTCCCAACTCCTGACTCCTGACTAAATTGTTGTCCACATAAATCTCTTCCACCGTCATTTTATTCAAGGTAAGGGTCCCTGTTTTATCAGAGCATATATAAGTCACGGAGCCGAGAGTCTCAACTGCAGGAAGCCTTCTTATGAGGGCGTTCAGTTTCACCATCTTTTTAGCGCCGATGGCGAGGGCTATGGTGATGACAGCAGGCAAGGCCTCCGGGATTGCGGCAACCGCAAGGCTGATGGCTGTTAGGAGCATAAGGAACATGTCCTCTCCCCTCATGAGACCCGCCACCAACACAATAGCGCATATCACCAGGATGGCGATGGCCAGTATCTTGCCGAAAACTGTGAGCCTCTGCTGAAGAGGGGTTTTCAAGTCTTTTTCTTCCTGAAGCATGGAGGCGATCTTTCCCATTTCAGTCTCCATGCCTGTGGCTGTAACAACTCCTGCTCCCCTTCCGTATGTTACTATGGTCCCCTGATATGTCATATTCTTCCTGTCGCCGATGGGGAGATGCTCGTCATGAAGCAGCGCAGTATGTTTTTCAACAGGCACAGACTCCCCTGTCAGCGCAGCCTCTTCTATCTTGAGATTTGCGCTCTCGCTCAAACGCATGTCAGCAGGCACTATCTGGCCTGCTTCAAGCAAAACAATATCACCCGGAACAATCTCTGAGGCAGGAACGGTTGCAGGCAGGCCGTCTCTTAAAACAGTGGATGAAGGAGCAGCCATTTTTTTGAGCGCTGCCATCGCCTCTTCCGCCCTGTATTCCTGAATAAATCCTATGATGGCATTCAATATTACTATAGCGATAATGGCCGCTGCATCAGTAGGTTTGCCCACTATCCCGGCTATGATGGCAGCAACAATCAGAATCATTATCATAAAGTCCTTGAACTGGTCTAAAATCATCATAAAAGGGGTCTTTTTCTTTTTCTCTGTCAGTTCATTGGGGCCGTATTCTGCAAGGCGTTTGACCACCTCTGCCGCAGAAAGTCCCTTTATAGAGGACCCCAACTCATCAATAACATCTTCGAATCTCTTTTGGTGCCAGCGCATTGTTTATGTCTCCTTTTATTTCAATATATATAACAGCATAAGGTTAATCACAAATATCAAAACCATCCCGGCAGAATCCCATGCCGGAAACAATTTTTTCTTTTCAGATCCATAGGTCAGGCCGATAATTGCAATGGCCGTCATACCAATAGCGGACAATCCTGAAAATACATGGTTTTGATTTACAAATGAGAATAGGGGACCTTTTATGAAAAAAAGATCGTCAAGGGCAAGGATGAATATGTTGAAGATATTGCTGCCGAACAGGTTTCCGACCGCAAGGTTTATCGCACCTATTTTCACGGCAGCTATGGAGACCACCACTTCAGGGAGAGATGTGGATATAGCTATAAAAATATTGCCCACAAAGGTCTGGCCCAGACCTGTTGTCTCTGCAATGGCTTCTCCTATTTTGGGCAGGAAGACGGCCGCGATGACAACAACAACCGCATGGAGGCTGTAATGAGCAACAGCCGTTCTTGTCTGTATTTGTTCGTATTGCAATTCAACAGCTCTTTCTTTTATGAATGCTGAAATCTGCTTTTTTTCATAAAAATAGATCGATCTCATCGCGATTAAATAGACACCTGCAATCAACGGGGTATAAAGTCCTATCCAGCCCATTGCAGGAATACGACTACCCAAAAGCAGGCTTAGGACGGCTATGCTCAAAAGAAGTATTCCAAAACCCCCGGAGAGAACGTGGCCATGGTGTATTTTTGCTGACGGCGACTGTGGCCGGTGTGCGGCGGTAAGAAGCGCAAGGATGAGCATATTAAAAACGCAGCTTCCCAAAACGTCACCCACTGCGATATCAGGAACTCCTGCAAAGGTCACAGAGCTTATGCCGGTAGCAAGTTCAGGCAGGGACGTTACTGACGCCATGAGCATCAATCCTATCCATGCCCTGCCAAGCCCTGTCTTTTCAGCGATAATATCGCCATATCTGGTGAGTTTTGACCCTGAATAGACAATTACAGATGTGCAGACGATGAAGGCGATCCAGATAATCATTATAAACTGTCTTTAGATTCCATCATTTTTTTCTTCAAATATATTCTTTTGATGCCGGCGCAATGCAAACATTCTCCCGACTTATTCCAGGTAGCTTTCAAGCTGACCCTTTACCACCCCTTAATCCCCTCCTAAAATAGGCGGGGAGCTTTTAGGTATCAACAATTCCCATCCTTGGCGGCTCCGTGGCTTAAAGCCCCTACTGTTGGCCGGCCTACTGTTGGTTAAGGAGGGGCCATGGGTGGTGGTTTTAGCGCCATATTGATTGCAAGATAAAATCAGTACCCTTAGAGCCTGAATTCTCCTGATTATTTTTTAAAAACACTGAACAGCTTGTCAAGACCGCCTTTTTCAAGCTTTGCTACTGCCTCAAGTTCTCCTGCGTCAAGCCATATGCCTGAACACTCAGAACACTTGTCCACCTTTATTTCTTTGTAATCTATCTCGATAAGTTCCATCCCGCACTTGGGACATCTCATGTTATGAAGTTCTTGCAGCTTTTTCTTTTCTTCTTCCTTAAGCTTCTTGTGTTTTTCTTCTTCTATCTTCTTCTTTTTATCAAACTCCATCCTTGAAATGTACTCTGCTTCTCTTTCACTTGGTTTCACTGATGCCTCCTCATTTTTTTGTGCGCCATTACTATTTGACCATGCGCACAGTCCTTTGTGAGCAGTCTTTAATCTGCTTCTCATGAGCAGAAATGTTATTTAATCAAACAATTCATGGAGAAACGATTTGCGCTTACGTTTCTTGTACTCGTAATCATAGCGGTCACCGTGATATCCTCCCGGAGTAACGGGCTGCGCCTGTGGGGCTGCCGGCTGAATTGTCACAGGCTTTTCGGATTTCTCGATTATTTTGTCAAGCTCGCCCCGGTCAAGCCACACACCTCTGCACTTGGGGCAGTAATCTATCTCGATCCCCTGCCGCTCAGACATAACTAACTCTACACTACAAACCGGACACTGCATAGTTAAACCTCCTTAAGTTTGTTTTGACATTCCTTACCCTGTTATTTCTTTTGTACATCTCCCACACCTATAAACGGCACTGCTCCGGCTCCGGTAACCTGCGGGAGTATCCCGTTCCACTTCTCTATAGCCCTGAGATTTGCCTCTATCTTTCTAAGCTCTATAAGATCCGGTGAAATATTTGCCCTTTGCAGCCTCAGGGACTCCGCCTCTGCCCTTGCTGCTGTAATCTTCTGTTCTGCCTCTATCTTTATCCTGTCGAGGTCTCTGGTTGCCTTCAGCGCAAGCTGTTCTGCTGTCTGCTTTGCCTCAATGGCTTCCATAAATACCTTGGAGAAGCTGAAACCCACGATAGAGAAGGCGTCAACTGCTATATTGTGCGCCATGAGCCTTTCAGTAAGGGCTGATCTCATCGCATCGCTCACCGCCGACCTCTTTGTTATAAGTTCTTCTGCTGTATACCTTGCTGTTACAGCCTTTACCACCTCCAGCACCGCAGGGTCTATGATTCGCTCTTTAAAGTGTATGCCGATGCTCTGATAGACGATATTTGCCTTGTCCGGCATTATATGATAGTTGATCGCAACAGTAGAGCTTACATCCTGAAGGTTGGATGATGCAGCCGCAGCATCAGTCTCCGCCTTCTGCACCTTGACATCCACCCGGATAATCTGCTGCATTACAGGCACCCTGAAATGCAGTCCTTCACCTAATATCTTATCCTGAACAGCGCCAAAATTAAGGACAACACCTCTTTCACCCGCCCCTATCTGGGCCCATGGATTTAAAAACAGAAAACCGACCAGGATTGCTCCAATAATCAGCGCTATCTTCGCGGGTCCTTTCTTCATTGCAGCCTGCATTTTCTCCTTAGCCATGTAAACATCTCTTTCATCCATCGTGTTTTCTCCTTCTAAATTTATTTTTTAAGCCTTTCAGCAACCTTCCGGCCCATTTGAATTCGGTTGCAAGGAGGCCCAACCCTATTGGTATTGCAATTATAGCAGGCCCCGGCAATATAATCATTAATATCCCAAGCAGCAGCAATGTAAAACCCAGTATCACTACTGTCAGTCTTTTTGCCTGTTGCATACTCTTAAGGATTAATGTTGCCATTGCCCTGTTTAGTGATACTCCAGATCTCATGTATTCAAGCGCCTCACATGGAATATTATCACAAAATAAAAAAAACTTTTACCGCGAAAATAATTTCCGTGGTAAAAGTCTCGCTTGTTAGTTTTATCTAACCAGTGGTACCGGGCCTGTTCAGGCCGTGTTGACGATAGCCGCTGACTAAGCTACTCCCCTTTACTGTTGAATAATAGCCAAAGGCTTGAAATAAAGTCAAGGCAGTAATAAACCTAAAAACCTCAGTTGGCCACGGATAAACACGGATAAACACTGATAAAGCAAACACCTGAAAAGATACCAGAAGTAGGCGCTTCTAAGCGAAAGGCTTCACCAAAAAGGTGATTTGCTCTGTTTGCATAAGTCTTTGATATATCTGTGTAAATCTGCGTAAATCTGTGGTTAAATGCTTTTTTTAGAATAAACAGTAATAAACCTAAAAACGGCAGTTGATCACGCAAAGCCGCAACCAAAAGTAGGCGCATCTATGCGAGAACGCAAAGAAAAACAAAGACTTATGTTCATTTCATATTTCACCTTGCAGGTAAAATATGAAATTCTTGTAACTCTTTGAAAAATCTGCGTCGCTTAGAAGCTCCTACTTCCGGCAATCTGTGTAAATCAGCGGCTAACTGCCGTTTTTAGGTTGAAAAAAAGCACTCGGGGATGACAAATAGTTGCTTAAAGCACCTACTTCTGGTTTGCAAGAGCCTCATATGAAAAAGATTTGACTTATAACAAATAACAATTTTAATATGAACAATCATGCGCTTTAACATGAAACATAAAAAAAGCTGTCTGTTTTTCTTCCTGTATTTTCTGTTTACCGTTGCTTTTCCTGCTTCCCACTGCCATGCAGAGGACAAGAGCGTCTGCGACACGGGATTTACTGTAGAAAACTGTCATGGGGACACATGTTGTGAGTTGCATGAAGAACATCATGACAGGGCAGACAAGCATCACATTCACTTTATCCTGGACGACCAGAATGCCTCAAGAAGGATACAGACTCCCGAACGTTCCGTAGCCCCACTATATTTCACTGTTTCCAGGCAAATATCACCGGTAGTCGAAGACCCTTTCCTCTGCTATGTTTTCGATGATATCTTCAAAACATCCGATAAAGGCTTCCCTGCAACTTTTTCAGGTCTTTCACCTCCGCTTTCCAACCTTTCATAACATATCACAACCCGGCAGTTGAATAGTCCTACGACTGTTTGCCTGCGAATTTTCCATTATTTCGAAGGAGGAATACGTATGTACCATATTATTATGGCGCTATTTCTGCTCATATCGTTACAGGGAACCTGTGATGGCTACACATTGAGCATGGAAGAAGCCGAGAAACTGCTTATTGAAAATAACCTTGAACTCAGGGTAAAAAAGGCTGATCTGAAAAAAAATGATGCTGAGGTCATCGAGGCCAAAATATTTACGAACCCGGAGGCCTCCTATAATCTTGAGTCAGTTAAAAACGGCGCGAAGGAAAGGGAAGAAACCTACTCGTTAAGCCAAAGAATGCCTGTTGTGGGCCAACGGTCCAAAAAAATCGAAACCGCCCTGAAAAAAAGAGACGCCCGCACCCTTTTTTATGAACATGAAAAGGCTGGGCTCCTTGCACAGATGAAACAGTCTTATTACAGGGCGCTGCTTCTCCTTGAAAATATGAAGGCAATGGAGAGCATCATTGAGATGCTCAGGGATGTGGAAGGAAAGACTGAGGAGAGGTTCAAGGCAGGGGATGTGTCTGAGGCGGAACTTATGAGGGTCATGGCTGAGAGAAAGAAGGTCCTCAGGTCCCTTGAAGGGCTGAAGGCAGAAACGACGGTCGAGAAGAAAAAGCTTGCACTCATGCTCAATCTCCCTGAGGATACTTTTGATCTCAGGGATGATTTTCGATATAGAGCGTCATCACTTCAAAAGAAGGACCTTGTCGGACGTGCGCTTGAGGACAGAGCAGATGTCAGGGCCCAGGCCGCGTTGCTTGAAGCTTCGGAGTCTTTTCTGTCTCTCTCAAGGCGCGAGGCTGTTCCGCAGGTAGCGATAGAGGCAGGATACAAGAGACGGACAGGAGGCTTTGAAGGGTTTGTGTTCGGTTTGTCCATCCCCCTTCCGGTTTTTGACAGGAACCAGGGTAATATAGCGCTGGCACAGGCAGAACTGGAACAGGAGAGACTGAACTACGAACTTTTAAAGAAGAATGCAGAATATGAAGTCAATCTTCTCTATGAAAAGCTCACCTCTCTTAAGGCGAGGGTCTCGGACATTACAGGACAGTTGGACACGACTAAAGAGCTTACAAAGATCTCTTTGATCGCCTATGAAGAAGGGGAGGCAGGGCTTATAGAGCTTTTGGATGCCGTAAGGACTGAAAAAGAGCTTTTGATGGAATACAACACACTTGTGTATGAGCACCGGGCTGCTGTATTTGAAATGGAAAAGGCGGCAGGCACAAAACTCGCGGACAATGGAGGAACGAGATGAGATATATGGCATTTCTGTTATTTGCTATGTTTATTGCAGTTGGTTGCTCACACGAACATAAGGCGGTTGAAGAGCAGGAAGAAGAAACGATCATGAAGACCGTCTGGACTGAAAAAACAGAGCTCTTCATGGAATATGACGAGCCAAAGGCCGGAAGCAAGG
The DNA here is from genome assembly GCA_947085825.1 of uncultured Nitrospira sp. Taxonomy (GTDB): domain Bacteria; phylum Nitrospirota; class Thermodesulfovibrionia; order Thermodesulfovibrionales; family UBA6898; genus JAOUFP01. The sequence goes on from CAMTXX010000080.1 coordinate 7,989, forward strand.
CCGGGTTTCTGATCCATCTGACCACACTCAAGGATTTTAAGCCGGTCTCCGAAGGGTCGCTTACGCTCACCTTCATCCCTGAGACTGGAGAGGCTGTTATCGTAAAGATCGACAGGCCCGAAAGGCCCGGAATATTCAAGGCAGATGTAATCTTCAATCAGCCGGGTGAGTATGAGCTTAAGGCCGCACTTGCAGGCAAGACGCTTTCCGATGAAATCTTAGTGCCTCATATAGAAGTGCCGGATGGCAATGAAAAGCCTGAGGAAGCGCATCATGAGGAAAAAAGCGGCGGGGATATAGCCTTTCTCAAAGAGCAGCAGTGGACAGTAGATTTTATGGCCGGTCTGCCCGTAAAGCAGCCGGTATCTTCCTCATTCATCGCCACAGGAGAGATCATCCCTGTCTCTAACGCTGAGGTAACAGTCTCCTCTCCTCTTGCAGGGAGCATCTCTCTTTCAAGGCAGCTTCCGTATGTCGGAAAAAAGGTTACAGGCAATGAGGTGGTCGCTGTCATTGAGCCGCCTATCAGTCAGCAGGGGGGCCTCGGACAACTGACTGCATCCTATGCAGAGGCTAAAAACAGGGTCATCCTTGCCAAAAAAGAACATGAACGCGCAAAGCGTCTTTATGAAGCAAAGGCTGCACCAAAAAGAAGGCTTGAGGAAGCGGAGTTGTCGCTTGAAAGCGCAAAGGCATCTTTTGAACCCCTTGAAATGGCAATGCAGGAGATGAAGAAGGGGATGCCTGAAAACAGGGTTATCGTCAGATCGCCTTTCAGCGGCACTGTAGTGGAATTGCTGACAATAAAAGGAAAGGCGGTTGAATCCGGACAGCCTCTTATGAGGATCATCAACACCTCAACAGTCTGGCTCAGGGCAAATGTGCCTGCAACCGAGATCGCCGGACTTAAGAACATGGACAAGGCCACGTTCACCATCCCCGGCATTGAAGGAGAGATTAAACCCTCAAGGCTTGTTGCTGTCAACGATGTGGTTGATCCAAGGACAAGGACAGTGCCGGTCATCTTTGAAGTGAACAACAGCAGGGGCCTGCTGAAAATCGGCATGTTCGCTGAGGTAGCGATAAAAACCGGCCAGGCGGAAAACGCACTCACCCTTCCTGAGGAAGCCCTGTTTGAGGATGAAGGCAGGTTCTTTGTCTTTGTCCAGAAGCAGGGAGAAGCCTTTGAGAGGCGGGAGGTCAAAACCGGCATCCGCGGAAGCGGCTATGTACAGATATTGACCGGCATAAAAGAGGATGAAAGGATCGTGCTGAAGGGCGGCTATTACGTGAAGCTCGCCTCGCTTTCAGCACGGACGCCTGATGCCCATGCCGGCCACGGCCATTAAAAAGGAGAATAATCATGCTCGATAAATTAATAAAGATCAGTCTTGAAAACAGACTGATCATAATAGCAGCCTCAATTCTCATCCTTGTTGCCGGTGTATATGTCGGCCTGAAGATGAAGGTTGATGTCTTCCCTGACCTCACTGCGCCGACAGTCACGATCATGACCGACGCCCACGGCATGGCGCCCGAGGAGGTCGAAACTCTCGTAACCTATCCGATCGAAAGCGCCATCAACGGCGCAACAGGCGTCAGGCGCGTCCGGTCAAGCTCCACCTTCGGCATGTCCACAGTCTATATAGAATTCGACTGGGGCACGGACATATACCGCGCCCGCCAGGTGGTGAATGAAAAGCTCCAGTTGGTATCAGCAAGTCTGCCGAAGGAAATGGTCCCGGTGCTCGCGCCGATATCTTCGATCATGGGCGAGATCATGTATATTGGATTGCGGAGTGACACGCGACCACTGATGGAAGTAAAGGAGACCGCGGATTTTGTGGTGAGAAAGCGCCTCCTCTCCGTGCCGGGGGTCTCGCAGGTCGTCAGCGTCGGCGGCGACCTGAAACAGTATCAGGTAAATATAGACCCCCATAAATTAAGCTCCTACGGTGTTTCGCTCAATGAGGTGGTGGAGGCGGTGAAAGGGTCTAATGAGAACTTCTCCGCCGGCGTCCTGAAGACCGGGGGCCAGGATTATATCCTCAGGGGCATAGGAAAGTTAAGGGCTGTTTCGGATATCGAGAACACGGCAGTGGCCTCAAGAGACGGGATACCTGTGCTGGTAAGGGACATTGCCCTTGTCAGAGAAGGCCCTGCCTTCCGTATAGGAGACGCCTCTGTGGATGCAAAGCCGGCTGTTGTGCTGGCGGTGCAGAAGCATCCTGACGCCAACACAGTAGAGCTTACCAAACGGCTTGAAGGGACGCTTGAAGATATTAAAAAAACGCTACCCGAGGACATAATAATCGATACCGACATCTTCAGGCAGGCGGACTTTATTCAGAGAGCGATAGATAATGTTCAGAGAGTAGTAATGGAAGGCGGCCTTCTTGTCATAGCGCTCATTTTTCTCTTTCTCGGCAACCTGAGGGCTACGCTCATCTCGGTCACCGCAATGCCTCTTTCCCTTGTCTTTGCCATATTCGTCCTGAAATACTTTGATATAACGATCAACACCATGACCCTCGGCGGCATAGCCATAGCAATCGGCGTTATTGTGGACGACGCCATAATTGATGTTGAAAATGTAATCCGGCGGCTGAAAGAGAATCATCACAAGCCTGAACCGATGAGGCATGCCGCGCTGAAGGTGATCTTCGATGCTTCAAAGGAGGTCCGCGGCCCTATTATTAACGCGACCCTGATCATCATCATTGTTTTTGCCCCCCTGTTCTTCTTAAGCGGGATAGAGGGAAGGCTGCTGAGGCCTCTCGGCATCTCCTACATGGTCTCTATCGGGGCTTCCCTTATTGTGGCTTTGACGGTGACGCCTGCGATGTGCGCATACCTGCTCCGCAAAGGGAAGTTTCTCGAAGAAAGCGGCGACAACAGGCTCGCATCATGGCTGAAAAAAATATATAGGCCTGCCCTGGAGTTTTCCATAAAGAGACCCGGAGTTGTTATGACCGCTTCGGCAATTGTCTTTGCCTTCTCTCTTGTTCCCCTGTTCTTTATCGGGAGGTCGTTTCTGCCTTCTTTTAATGAAGGCTCTTTGACTGTTATGATGGCGACCGCTCCCGGCACTTCCCTTGAAAAGTCTTCTGAAATAGGCCGGATGGTGGAGCATATCCTTCTTAAACATCCCAATGTGGCAAAAACCTCGCGAAAGACCGGCAGGGGTGAGCTTGACGAACACGGCAAGTCCGCAAATGCCTCTGAAATCGAGGCAAAGCTCGAAATGAAAGGACGAAAACTACAGGAAGTTCTGACGGAACTCAGAGAAGACATGACCGCTGTCCCGGGGACGGTTATCACTTTCGGCCAGCCGATCAGCCACAGGATAGACCACATGCTCTCAGGCACAACAGCGAACATCGCGGTAAAGATATTCGGCCCTGAGCTTTTCAGACTGAGGGCCATTGCAGAAGATATCAGGGCGGAGATGGACGGGGTGCAGGGGATTGCAGACCTGTCGGTGGAGCAGCAGGTTGACATTGCCCAGTTGAGGATCATCCCCAAAAGGTCTGAGATCTCAAAATACGGCATGTCAATAGTCCAGGTTGCCGAGGCAGCGGAGGTTGCCATGTCAGGGGCTGTGGTGACCCGCACACTTGAGGGTGACAGGGGGTTTGACGTGCTCGTCAAATTTGATGACCGCGTCAGGAAAGATATCGAAAGCATCCGCTCAATGCTCATTGACACGCCTGCCGGGTACAAGGTGCCTCTGGCAGCCCTTGCAGACATAACCTCAGCCAAAGGGCCGAACAGCATCAGCAGGGAGAATGTCCAGAGGAAGATCGTTGTCCAGGCGAATGTCTCGGGCAGGGACTTAAGGAGCGTTTATGAGGATACCAAAACAAGGATTGAAGAAGACCTAAAACTTCCGCCCGGTTATTACATTGAATACGGAGGACAGTTTCAGAGTGAGGCGGAGGCCTCAAGGCTGATCAGCCTCCTGAGCGTATTTTCCCTGCTTGCCATCTTTCTGGTCCTTTATATGGAGTTCGGCTCCTTCAAGACAGCCGGACTTGTGATGGTGAATCTGCCGCTTGCCCTGATCGGCGGGATCGTCGTCATCCTTCTCACCGACAGGGTGATCAGCATAGCCTCGATTGTAGGGTTCATAACACTCTTCGGCATCGCCACAAGAAACGGCATCCTTCTGGTCTCCCACTACCAGCATCTCATGAAAGTAGAAGGCAAGGCGCTCAGGATAGCGGTGTATCAGGGCTCCATGGAGCGGCTCAGGCCGGTGATCATGACCGCCCTTGCCGCAGGGCTTGCCCTGGTCCCATTTGCATTCGCGGCGGACAAGCCGGGCAATGAGATCCTGTCACCGCTGGCGGTCGTGATTTTAGGCGGCCTGCTCAGCTCAACTGCGCTTAATATGGTCGTCATCCCGGCGCTGTATGTTAAATTCGGAAAGGAGACGGAAAAATGAAAAGATTAAATAGTGTCTGTGTATAAAGTCGGCATTTTTGCCGTTTGTTTGTCATTCCCCGAAAGCTTTCGGGGAATCTTTCAGATGGCTTTACAGAAGGATTCCCGACCTCCCGAATCCCGAAAGCTTTCGGGATGGGATTGCGGGAATGACAGCCTTTTTTGTGAATTACGTAGTTTATACACAGACTTTAAATATACTCTTGAAAAGAGGCTGAGGTTGGCTGCCGGCAGATATAAGATATTCTTTGGACTCCCGGAGGAGAAGTATTTTACGGAAGCAGAAATAACTTTAAAGGATGGTGAGATGCACGTTATGGAATATAAGCCTGTTTACCGGCATAAAACATCTCCGACAAGAATCCGGTCATTCCTGAAGGGGATTGATACCTACGAAGTATTTTTTGACGGGAATAAATTCTTTTAAAGATGAAGTCAATCGGAGGGCAGCAAGGCAAACACATTGTTATTCATATTTTCTTCATAAACAATGTGTTATCATAAAATTAATATTATAAGTGAGGTGCAGGAATGAAAAAAACAGCTTTAATAGCAATATCTGTTCTGATTACTTTCACACTGTTTGGCTGTGCTGAGGCTGAGAAATACGGCAAAGGCGTGGACAAGGGCGTTAAGGAAATGAAGGTGAAGGATATCTTTCTTGACAGCAGTGTTGTCGGGAAAAAGGTCACGCTCACGGGGACCATAGCGTCGCAGTGCGCATCGAACGGCTGCTGGTTTGTGCTTCAGGATGAGACCGGCCAAATATTTATCAATCTTGGTCCGAACAATATGACCATGCCGCCCAAAATGAATAAAATAGCAAAGGTCACGGGCGTTGTCTATCCTGTTCAGGGAGAGCTTCAGATCATTGCAGAGGGAGTTGAGGTCAAGTAATGGTTTTTCTGAAGCTCGCGCTTAAAAATCTCAAGCGACACAGGACACGGAGCCTGCTTGCGCTCTTTGGCATTGCCACATCCGTTGCCGTGCTTTTCTCTATCCTCTCCTTTAACAAAGGGTTTGAAAAGGGGCTTGCAAAAGAGCTTGAAAGGACAGGTGTGCATTTCATGGTTGTGCCTTCGGGCTGTGCCCATGAGGTGGCTTCGCTTGTGCTCCATGGCGCGATCATCCCCCAATTTCTTGACATCACTGTTATGGATAAGATTGCCGCTATGGACGGCATTGAGTTCGCATCTCCGATCCTTGTGGCACAGCTTCCGAACCCGCAAAAAGGAAGTGTGGATCTTATCTATGGTATTGAGATGTCCAAAATTGCACAGCTCAAACCGCACTGGGAGATAGATGGTTCGGCTGCTGAAAATGACCATGAAATCATCCTCGGTTCAGAAGTAGCCGTCCATATGCGGGTGAAGCCTGGAGATATGCTTTCTTATCCGAATGTCAATGCAACATTTAAGGTCGCAGGGGTACTTAAAAAAACAGGCAGTCAGGATGACGCCTTTATCTATATGCCGGTAAAAACCGCGCAGATGATCTTCAAAAAACCCTCGGGAGCCACTGCCATAGGCGTAAAGGTAAAAGACCCGATATCTCTGGCAATGATAACAGAAAGTCTTTCTGAAAAGGTGCCTGGGATACAGATTGTGACCATGAATCAGGTAATGAATAGCATCTCAAGCCTTGCCGCCTCGGCCAAGGTGCTCAGCCTTTCGATTGCGATAATAGCGATCATCGTAAGTGCGGTGGGGGTTATGAACGCCATGCTCATGGCGGTATTTGAGAGGACGCAGGAAATCGGCATGATGCGGGCGATAGGGGCCTCCAGATTTGATATCTTCAGGATTATCCTGAAGGAAGGCATGCTCCTGACTATTTCAGGAGGCCTTGCAGGCATTATTATCTCTGTTGCAGGCAATGATATTATCGAAATTTTTGTCAGAAAGGTGATGCCTTATGTGCCAAGCGGCGATATGACACGCTTTGACGCCGGCATTGCAGGGGCAAGTCTTGTCTTTGCCTTGCTTGTGGGCATACTCTCCGGCCTTTACCCTGCATGGAAGGCGTCAAAGGTAAGCCCGATCGAGGCGATAAAGGGATGATAGAACTGAGGGCAGTTGAAAAGATCTACCGCAGGGGCTCTGAAGAAGTCCACGCGCTCAGGGGAATTGACCTGGATATAGGCATGAAAGAATTCATTTCTATTGTCGGGCCTTCAGGAGCGGGCAAGTCCTCTCTTTTGCATATCCTTGGCTGTCTTGACAAGCCCACAAAAGGCTCCATGAAGGTCGGCAATGTAAATGTGGAGCGTCTGTCGGAAAAAGAACTTGACGAGATACGGAGAAGAAAAATAGGCTTTGTATTCCAGCAGTTCTATCTCATGCCGGGCCTTTCGGTATTCGAAAATGTGTCGCTGCCCAGGATATTCAGCAAGCAAAAGACAGACCGCGAAAAGATTACTGAACTCATCAGCATGGTTGGGCTCAAAGACAGGATAGGGCATACCCCAAACCAGTTGAGCGGCGGAGAGATGCAGCGCGTTGCCATTGCGCGCGCGCTCGTAAATGACCCTGAGCTCGTGCTTGCGGATGAACCTACCGGCAACCTTGACTCAGAAAACAGTGACAGGATATTCGAACTGCTCAAGTCACTTCATGACGTGGGATATACGATAGTCATGGTCACCCACAACAAGGACCTGGTCTCCCGCGCCGACAGAACCATATCCCTCAAAGACGGCAGGATTTTGTAATTTTGATTTTGTAATGTCTTGACAAAAACCTGTTTTTTTGTGTTAAATGGAAAGCGATTGTATTCCCCGTCCCGAAAGCCTTCGGGACTGCAAGGAATCTTTAATCAATATCCTGCTGTCAGTGATCCACTATAGGCTCGTAGCTCAGGGGGAGAGCGCTACCTTGACACGGTAGAGGTCGGCGGTTCGAAACCGCCCGGGCCTACCATTTTATCCTTTAAAATCAAGTAGTTATGAGGCTTAATTTTGGGTTTGGGACAGTTTTGGGACAAACGGGACAATCCATAGACAGAATAGGCGGGTTTTTTTAGGTTAAAATTTCTTCTCTGCGGGATCGCGCGTAATGCTTCATCGTCGTTGCTGCGGATGCATGGCCAAGCTCTTTTCTGCAAGCCTCGGCAATCTCTTTTTCTTTCTCCAGCCTTTTCTGTGATGCTCTCGAATGCCGGGTGCCGTTATATAGGGATATGTCGATCTTTGCGGCTTCGGCTGCACGCCTCCAGATGCGATATAAGCGATCCTGAGAATAGGGTTTATTCCATTCATCAAGAAAAAGCCACGCTTCAGGCAAGGAACCTTTTGAGTGTTCCTGTAACTTATTCCAAAGTTGCAAGGAAATCCCACGATAAATTACTTTTCCTGTTTTACTGGTCTTCGTTCTGCCGCGCTCATCAAAGGCCCTTTCAATGCAGATCTCGCCGTCAAGAAGATCCTTCTTCTTGTGCGCGCAAACCTCGCCTGGCCTTTCTGCTGTTTCCATAAGAGTTTCAAAAATAAGGTGATGCTTTACTGGTATCTTCGACATGATAAGTTCCTGCTTCTCTCTGTTGATCCAGCCTCTTGCTTTTTCAGGAACCTTCACTTCAGGGAAGACCGGCATTCTCTGTATAATTTCAAGATTGTGTAATCGCTTTAAAAATGTTTTAAAGTTCACTAACACATTTTTTACTGTCTTTGGCTGTAAGGTTTTTGCAATGAGCTTATAATATAAATCATCTATATGTGATGATCTAATATCTCTTATATCCTCTACCTTCTTTTCTTTAAAGAAGGGGATAACATGTTGATCTATTTCTGAGCGAACATGCCGGACATATGACGATGATTTATCGATTTTGATTTTTTCTATCCATAAATCGACCATCTGAGTGATTTTGTATTCCTGTAGTTTTGCAGCGATATAATCAGCAGAGTCAAAGGATCCTTCATCGAATTCCGAACGCATTTTCTCCAATTGCCGGGAAGCCATTAAAAACGAGTCGTATTTATGGCCGCGCTTGTCTTTGTAGATTTTCCCTGCTTTAAAATCCCTGGCATCGATAAAAAAATACCTCGGGCGTGTCTTGCAGGATTCACACATAAGATCAATAATGTCTTTGGTGATGGGATGTTTAATAGAAGAAAAAGTCCCTTTGCAGACTTCACATTTATCCCGACTGCGAACGGTGCCCTTCATGCACAAATTATTACTTTGTTGAGAAAAATTTGTCAAGAACCTATCTCCCGAACTCGCCGTTAACTAATTTAATATGAGTATCGAGCTTCAAGGAATACTTTTTAGCGTTGTTGTTTTGCCTGTCCTTAGTCATCATGAGATAACCCTGTTTAACGCCCTGATCGAGATATGAGGTGATACCCTCTCTTGTCCATCCTTGCGCTTGTAAAGCCTCTATAATCGCGCCCTGTGACTTTAAATTGTCTTCTGGCAGGGCTTCGAAAGCTCTCAAAAAACGGTAAAACTCTTCGTTTCCGATGTCAACAATACGGATAGAATTTTCACTGAAATCAAAACGAATATCCCGTGTCAGTTTGTCTTCTTGAACTTCCCTGTGTTTTGTGCATTTAAACCTTGCAGCCGTCCCTGTCCTCATGAGTTCGACGATAATATCAGGATTATCTTCAATGACAGACGCGCCTCTGCCGCCAAGCTCAATGTTTTTGCCTTGATGGTGTAAAATAACAAGGGCTTTAATCGCCTTGCTCTCTATTAAATTAAGTAGGGCGGACATAACAGCGGTCATTTCGCTGTTTCTGTTTTCGTCCCTCATGTGGATCTTAGACAATGTGTCTATGATAACAACGCTATCTTTGCAGATATCTGATAGCAGGGCATGATCGGTCTCAATGTTAAGTCCTTGCATTTCCCTTCTAAACAAAAAATGGATATCTGCCGTCTCTGGCGTTCCGAGCTCTTGCAACCTTTTTTTAGTCAAGCGTGGCCTGTTTTCCATGTCGATAATTACAACTTTTGTTGGTGTAGTTTCCCAGTCCAAAAGCCTTTGCCCCGTAGATATGCAACGCGCCAAATCGCCCGCAAAAATGCTTTTAAAATTGGCTCTACGGCCTGTAAGCAGCATTATGCTCTGGATAGGTAGCAGCGGCTCGATTATAAAAGAAATAGGCTCCTCCGGCTCTCTGATAAGCTCTGAAAAGGATATAAGTTTAGGTGTTTTCTTCTCGGAGACTGACTTCTCTATATCTCTTAAGATGTCAAAAACATCTAAATCGAGCCGTCTGGCAATCTGATTGATATATCTCTTGGTTATAGCGTTTAGAGGATAGACTCTAAGTATTTCCATGAGTTCCGCGTAATTCCCTATACTCGCGCCTTCCAAAGTTTTTTCAAGTTTGTCGTAATCGTAATTTTCTTTTTCCATTTTTTTTTACCTCCTCTCAGCCGGTAAAAAAACTTTAGTTAAAAAATCGGAAACATCTTTCTGTCCCTGTAAATCTTCCCGGTAATCTTTGGCATTTTTTCCATGCGCCTCTACTATCTTTTTAGTCGCTGTGTTTCCCGCTTTATCGTTGTCTAAAAAAAGGAAAAGATTTTTGCCCTCAAATGTATCAACATCAAGCAAGTTGACATTATTAATAGAGTTAAGCGATACATAGAGTATCAGCCTAATTTTTGGCAGTCCGTACATGGTTAATAAAGACAAGGCGTCAATCGCGCTCTCAAAAACAAAAACATCCTTACTCTTTGGATTTCCAAATGTCCAAAGATCAGCCTCGCCTATAAACCGGCATTTGACCGGGTTGCCGTCTGTGGCTCTGCAGGTATAGCCGCCGCCATGTGTCGGGAAGGCGGCATAAAGGTTTTTATATTTGCCTTTGGTGATCTCGATTGTTTTAAAATCACAGGCGGCTATAACCTCGGATGATATGCCTCTATTTTTTAAATAGATTTTTGACATGGAATTATCATCGAGAAAAGCTACCTGCTCTTTTTTTGATTCCTTCTTTTTCGGCATGGAAGGCATGGAATCACATGGAAAAGAAAAATCAGAAAGCAGATAATCCACGGCCTCTGAAAAAGATAAACTTTTTAATTGCATGACTAAATCAATATTGCTTCCAAAATCGCCAGTTCCATGATCCGTAAAAAACCATCGCTCGTCTTTTTTAAAAACCGAAAAACTGCTTTGCTCGTCGGCCCGGAAAGGTGATCTGATAACGGCCTTTTTATCAGGGCATGGGATGCCCAGGGCTTGCAGCACTGACGGCATGGGGACTCTCTTCGCTTGGTTAATCTTATCCATGCTTTTTAACCTCTTTAAGACCGGATACTGCAAGTAATCTAATAAATGTACTTGTCGCTAATCTTTTTTCTTTTGCCAATTTTTCAAGCACCAAAAAATCCTCAATATCAAACATGATATGCGCTATAACTCTTTCCACTTCCTTCCTTGTCCTTTTCATTTCTTGTTCTCCTTTTTCTTTTTTTACTTCTTACTCTGTAAATAGCGGATTATGTCTTTTTTTATTGACTTATATATCAATTAGTTGTAAGATAAAAAATAAATAAGAGCTATCTTTTAAAAGGAAAAGGACATGGAAGAACGAAGATTATCAGGAAAAAACAAAAGGAAAGAAACAATTTTGATCCGTTTAAACAAAGAAGAACTTATTGAAATAAAAAAATTAGCATCGAATAAAAACATGAAAGTAGCTGAGGCTATTAGAACCGCCGCACTTGAAGAAGCTTCGACAAAAAAAGAAATACATGAAGAAGAAAAAATCTCTGTGCCTGCGCATCTTTTACATTTAGAAAAAGTAATGAATTCTCTTTCTCGCCTTAAAACTCAAAGAGAAAAAACAAATGCAAAACAATATCTCTTCTCCTCTGCCCTTTCAATCCTTCAAGTTTTGGGATCCGAGCAAAAATATAAAACAAAAAAAATAAAGGAAATTTTTACAGACATTCATAAGCAACATTCCAGAGCGGCCTATGGAAAATATTTAAAGAAAAGTATCACTCGCCGGCGCGATCATAAAGCAGAAGAATCCCTTTTGGGGCTTAAAGCCCCTACTTCTGGTGCTTAAAACCCTTCCCTTTTTCATAGCAAAAAATAACATATAAAATCAGCACTAAAAAACCTTATCAACTCAACCCCTAAACCCCTATATTGTAGATAATTGAGAGGAAACCGAGGAAATCGGACAGGCAGATGAAAAGAGCCTCCTCCGTTGGGTTAAAAAGGGGGAAAAATAAAGCAAAACTTCCCGGTTTTGCTCAAGACAAAGTGAACATGACGGAGAATCACATTCGATGAGAATCAGGCAGCAAAGCTCAAGGTTCCTGGCATAAGCTTTGTTCCGTGAAAGGGTAATTTGATGCGCGAGGATTATCGCGCGGTTCTGGCAGTGTCGATATATCGGGTGTGCGGATAAGTTTCTTGATGCTTGGATCAAGCGGACGATGCACTCAAACCTTGAGCCGATGAAGAAAGTGGCGAGGACGCTTCGCAACCACAAGGCGCTCATTTTGAACTGGTTCTGCGCCGAAGGGAAGGTCTCTAACGGTCCTGTTGAGGGCTTAAACCTCAAAGCAAAACTCGCTATGAGAAAAGCGTATAGTTTTCGGAATGTGGAAACGCTACAAATCGCCTTATATCACACACTTGGCAATTTGCCGGAACCAAAAATTACCCATAGATTCTGCTGAAAAGGCCTTCCTTTAAATCGCTGTTCGTTAGATTTTGACCTATGGACAAGAGGGCAAGCATGCCTAAAAAGTCCGTTTAAACGGAAAATTAGAATTTTCAGCAAGTGCTACGGAAAAAACTTCGTACGCATTTTCATCTATTCAAGACGCCGGGAGATGAGAAGATTTGACGAGGTTTCCGAGTCAATTTTGCTAAAAAAATGATTGCTTTTTTATACTGTAAGTATACTGCAAAGTTACTGCAAACGCATTTTTGCGAAAACCTTATAACTGTGTATTTATAAAGCATAATTCGACTTTTTATAAATTTTCGTTTACACCACCGTTCTTAATTTGTATACAACTTATCAACATTTTTTCTGTAATAAAAACTACTCGAAAAACACAGCATATTGAGTAGCTTTTTTGCTCAAAACCATATGGGCTATAAAGATAGTCAACGCAGCGCTTTTTTGAGGCAGTTAATATAAACAAAAGAGGGCCTCATTTCTCTGAGGGCCCTCTTTGTCATTTTTATTTTTATGATGCTTTGCTCAGCTTTACTCACGCTTAAAGCGCCTTTTAGTGCTTAGACCAACAAACAGCAGGCACTACTAAGCGCAGCAGGGAATTTCAAGTCAGCCTCTACTTATAGTTCTCCTCTGTGTCTTCGTAGGCTTCATCCTTCTTTGCCTTATTCTTTCTGCCAGACAGGTATGACTCGCTCGGTCTCCAACCAAAGGATGCGCTGCCCTGTACTGTCTCCATCACCCTGCCCCCTATCTTCTGGGCTACCAGTTTCACCAGCATCGCTATCCCTATAAAAGGCAAAAACGCTGCATACAGAAGCCCCAATACCGGCGCTGCCACAATAATGGCCGCCGCAGGCATACGGTAAAATGTTCTCTTCCGGTCGCCCGGGAGTGTTCCTTCGCTTAGGATATCAATCCTCTCTCCGTTGGTAAGGTTCCAGTATGTCCCTTTTCCTACTCTGTCTCCTCCATTATGTTTTAACATTGCCCTGTCCTCCTTTTTCCTTTTCTTGCTTATAGGTTAACGCAAGGCAACAGGCTTAACAATTGGAAGTAGTTCTTAGTCAAGAGAGTATCTTTTCCTATCGGGAAGAAAACTACCTGAAAACCTTTTTTTGAAAGGCTTCTATCTTATGAAAGGCATAATCTGCCATTCTTAACCAGTCTGCAGGCCAATTGGTCTAACCGCTATTTGCTTTTTATACCAAAAAAGTGGTAAAAAACCTGCATGTCCGAAGAAACTCCTGAACCTACGGTTACCATAGGCGATCTCATTATCAAAGCCCGGAAAGCTGCCGGACTGGAACAGCAGCAACTTGCGAAAAAAGCCGATATTGACCCGTCTTATTTATCCAAAGTGGAACGAAGCAGGGCACGGAATGTCACTATAGACATGATCCAGAAAATATCAGGCGCCATCGGATGTTCAGTATCAGCTTTGATACCGTCCATTGCAGCAGAGAGGGAGATTATCTCGGAACTTGAGGAAAAGGTATTTTATTTGGACAAGCTACTCTTCGATCCAGCTCAGAACCGATTCCAGTTGGTTCGTACCGAGTATGGATATACGATTGTTACACATTACGAAGAGGCTTATGTCAGGGTTGTGGAGTTCGGAGAAAGTCTTCCGTGCTCGATGTTGCGCGCCGGCGATATCGGCGTATTTGTGTTTTCTCCAAATAAAACAGCATCAGCTAAGGCAATAGTCATCGTCGAAACAGAAACAGACGAGATATATGCCGGTCCATACAATTTATTCCTAAGTTTTCGTCCTGTCACAGCAATCAAACTCCTCTGGTTCCTCGAGTCGATCCGCCTATCGAAGTTTTAGCCTTCTCCCCACTGACCTGTCGCATCCAGTAAGCCTACTTCTCCCTCTTTCTCTATCGTCTCCGGAGCCAGCCCTGCTTTTTGTTTCTCTCCGGATTTCATTGCTGGTAACGCTGATTTCTTCTGGGCTTTAGCTGGTACCCGTGACCCGGATTCCCGTTTGCTTGTCTCAGTCCGAAGCGCCTTGGCATCGGAATTGTGAATCAACAGTTGCAACACCGGATCACCGCCTTGTTCAATCATCTTCGTCATGCAATATTCCAGTACCAACGCCCTTTTCTGCTGAGGGATCTTTTGGATAAGCGCGGTACCAGCAGGGCTGAACATCACCGTTATGCGGTTAGTCGTCTTCATCATGCCACCTCCCGCCTCCGAGCGCCCTCAGTTGCCAGTTTGTAAAAACCACGGGCGTTGGCAAACTCAGGATCTTTGGGGATGTGAATAAGCGGGGTGTACCTGGGATCCCCGAGGTCCGTGATTATGTGAGCACCGCCGCCAGCGAGAACTACCTTGTCGGCTTTTTTCATGCGAAAATCCTGGGAAGCCACTAGTTCCTGCGTACGCTCCCGAACATAGTTATTTTTGATGGAACTGATAGCGACTGACAGATCGATCCGGCGACCGTAGAGTTTAAACTCCCCGGTTCTGAGGATCTCAAATATCTCGGCGTTGGACATTTCGGTCTCGTATGTGGACTGGATATGATTCCGCAACTCTGAGACTACAAGACCGATCCCCTTGCCCCTAAGCATTCCGCAAGCAGGTGGCACCACCTTCCCGCCAGCAGTTACAATGATGTCGATGGTGTTGTATCCGATATCCAGGATAATAATATCGCGCCCGATCCCGTTGCAGTCGGCAAGTACGCCAAGACCTTGGGGATAAACATAGATGTTTTGTTCCGGGATCCCTGTTTCCGAGCTGATACTTTTTTTGAGTGGTGACTTGTACTTCGGCATGTCGAATACAGGCAATCCCAGCGCAAGCGTCGTGTTGCCAGCTCGCGCCTTGATATCGTGCAGGGCTTTTCTGACAAACAGATGAGCGTGTTCTACCAACATCCCTGTATTGCCAACCGGGGTGCCCCCAAGCGTAGCGGCATCATCGCCTACTGCATAGCTTAAGCCCCCATGCTCAAATAAGAGGATCCTCTTCGCATCCTTGCCGAGCCTGCCCATGCCCTCCGGGTTGACCGTCGCCAGAAGCGTGGGAAACTTGTATGCCCTTCGTCCTGCAACTACCTTAGTCTCACCAAAACCAACATCAATACTGATCACATTTAAATCCATGGCATTTCTCCTTTTTATATTCTTATTATAATATAAGTTATAATAGCATAATAAACAATATATCACACTCAAATGATACCACAAGTCATCACTTGAGTTACTACTTGAGTGGGCACAAACAACCAGTTATCTAAACATAACAATACATTATTGCCGCAGAAGAAATATTAAACTTTATTTGGAGTAATGGCAATATAGGCAAAATAAAGCTTGACAAAACCATTTAATAATGGCAATATAAACCATGAACATGAATATAGCAAGCAATCTTCAGAGAGCTACAAAATCAAAAAAGGCTTATTGCCGGCGCAATGGAGCGGCCAGACTTTTCGTCAGAAACTTCCGCCTTTCAAATGGCGAACTCTTGGCTGTCGAAATGAAGGCCAAATCCCTGAATATTCCCCTGGCGGTATTTATCAGGTCGGCAGTTGTTAGTGTCTCGGAGACAGACATCGGCAAACTCATAGAGCTTAAGGACCAGAGATGCGAAATTTTAAAAGAGATATTCTCTATGATCCAGGATGTTGCTATAGCGCTGAATTATGCCGAGTTGATGCCTAAGTTGTGGGGCAATACCGACATTAAGTTTATAAGAAGAAAAATATCCGAGGCGGTTTCCGCCTTATCAGACAAAGGAGGTAATAAATCATGCCAGTACTAAAGTATATCCCATCAGCCAGTTCTCCCCTTAATCTTTTAAAATATATGATGAGGCCCGACAGGGTTGGATCACGCGAATTCTCTCCTGTCGGGGAGAAGATTCTTCCGGAGGATGTTATCAGCAAAACTGGAAATATGATAGGCGAGACGCCTGAGTATCTCGCAACAGAAATGAATGTCATGAGGGAATCTTTCAAGAAGTTGCTATCTAAGTCAGGGTTCAGGACATACTTGCACCTCATCCTAAGTTACAGCCGGCAAATAAGCGACGAGCGGCTCGTCCTTGATCTTCATAAACATCTGTGGCTTATGATGGGAGAATTCCCAGACTGGCAGTGGAGTGCCTCTCTCCATCAAAATACCTTAAAATGTCATTGGCATATTTGCGTGAACCTAATTACAACAAAAGGCAAATATATCAAAACACATCAGATTTGGAAGAAACTGCGCCGGATATCTGACCGCCACGCAGAGGTACTCAATCTGGGCGTGGTACCAACCGCGTACCTTGCGAGGTTCAGGGAAGGCGACCCTCTGGGGGACTTCGCGCGGCAGCTTATCGTGATTTTGGCAGAGGAAAAGTACGACAACCTGACAGACCTTATCTATATTTTAGGATCCAACCGCATCAAATTTGCCAGAAACGGGGAAACCGGGGGCCTCGTGTATAGAGCGGAAGATGAGAAGGATTACGCCGCTTCCCGGATAGGTCCGATTGCCGAGCTATGCGGCCTGCGGCTGATCATGAAACTCGGATTTAAAAGGGCGATATACGAAATCGGCAAGATGAAAGATCCAGACTTCCGGGCGTTAAATGTAGAGGCTATGGCTGAAGATTACATGGAGATTGAGGATACCGGGAGCAAAACTCCGTCGCGCAGGGTCACGGCACTTATCAGAAGGGTGAAGAATGCGGCTCCAGATGACGATTCCTTCCGGCAGCTTCTTGCCAGCCGTGGCGTAACCATAATTAAGAATTATAAAGATAAAGGGCCGGCGTATATGTTCGAATCAAAGGCGATTCAAGAGATATATCTTCCCAGGGATTGCAGGTATCAAATGATGATGACGGACTACCATCAGATGTCTATGAATCAGGAGGTCTGATTTTGAACAATAAATTGCGTGCCAATTGCTGGGAGAGAGACGCTTCGCGGCTTCTCTCTCTGATGGTATCAGGCGGGAAGCGTAAGGACATATTCTGGAGGACGAATTCTTCGGGTGCAAAATACAAGCAGACAGGTGAAAAACAGCATGCCGGCGACATCGTGCCGGCATGCAGGGAGGGGGAAGAGTTTGCTGGAAAATTTCTGATAGAAGCGAAGTGGAAACGAGATTTTTGCTGGAACGATATCAGTACTGCTGTAAAGTGGATGAAAAAATACGAAGTCGAAGCCTGTACCATAGGGAAATTACCACTTGTCCTGGCAAAGGGTCATAAAGGAAAAATCTATCTTCTGTCATTGCTTGATAGTAAAAAGTTCCTTGCTGGGTTGACGGCAGAGCTTTCCACTCATATGCTGATTAAGGGGAAGTATGTTGTGACAGAAGTGAGTAGCTGGGTTACATAAAGATATCCGTGAATGTAAATCTCCATATGATCACGGATATGCGCCCTTTATTGAATACACTTTCCCATCAGCTAATATTTGTGTTTCAGTAATCTTAGATTAAGACCCCGTGATGCAGCCCCGTGCTGCAGCCTATTTTTCTATTCAAAATCTTTTGTTTTTAGACTTTAAAAACTTGGCAAAGAAATATACAATACAGGAATTAAAATGGTGTAATACGGATATCACTGACAATTACTCTTCAGACCACAGAAAGCTTGTACGGGATGGATAATCATTTTTTTGAGCGACACATTCTGAATTCACCTCAAGACACTTGACACTCAGGAAGAGGAGATCGAAACATTCAAAAGCAAGGAGGCTACAGATCGTGAATCAACTCCAAAAACACCTGTCGGAAATTTGCCTCGAAGATTGCATGAGGGAAAAAATCCTGATAGCCCCATCATTTTCCGCTGGTCTTCAGATCATCGAATCGGTGGTAAGGCAGGGGACGCCCTTCCTGAATCTGAGGATAAAGACCATTCGGTCTTTGGCTCATGACCTTATTGCCACGGACTTGGCAAATGAAACCATCTCTCTCCTTCCGAATACCGCCATGCTCCTGTTCATCGAAGAGATATTAAGCGAACTGAAGCAGACGAAACATTCCTACTTCCAGAACATGGAAGCAAAGGAAGGGATCGTAAGCGCCCTTGCAGGCGCAATAACCGACCTGAGAATGAACGGAATCAAAAGCAATGCCCTATCTTCGATGCAGTTTGTGAGTGAGAACAAGGGTGAAGAATTCAAGATCATGCTGCAACAATATGAAAACTTTTTAAAAGATAAAAAATATGTTGATACCGCAGAGATTATTGCCAGGGCTTTGAAGAAGGCTGCAAGCGTGGAGATTTCCTTTGGCGAGATGTTGTATCTTGCCCTATCTGATACGCCGTTCACTCTTCTGGAAAGACAGCTTTTCGATGCTTTGCCCGGCGAAAAAAGGGTGCTTCCTCACGATATTTCCATTGGACTTCAGCTTCCCCTGAGATATCTGTCATTCAGCGGAAAGATAGAGGTCACGAGCCCGACATCGAATATCGGGCTGATGCCATGGTTATTCGATATTGAAAAAGCTCCTATCTCTCTTGCCGACGGCACTGTCATGTTTTTTCACGCCGTGGGAAGAAGAAATGAAATAAGAGAGACTTTAAGGAGGATCCTTGCCTCTGGAGCAAAGAGCGATGAGGTTGAGATCATCTACACCTCTTATGAGGATTGCGTACCTTTGATCTATGTGGTAGCGCAAAAATTCGGCGTTGATATGACCGTTGAGGAAGGGCTGCCTGTCACTTTGACAAGGGCCGGACGAGCTGCATTGGGACTGATTTCTTGGATTGCCTCGGATTTTGAGGCTGTCAAGTTCAGACAGCTCCTCACAAGCGGCTGTCTCGACATGAAGGTTGATGAAACCAAAGAAACTTCGCTTTCGGCTTCTACTATGGGGAGGATTATAAGGGAGTCGGGCATAGGATGGAAAAAAGAGAGATATCTGCCAATCCTTGAGGAAATAACGGCATCATATGAAGCCCGCTCTAAAGAAAAAGATGAGGATGGGGAAGACCGAAGCGAGTTCTACCTGAAAAAAGGTGCAAACGCGAGGTTCCTGAGAGAGATAATAGATGAACTTCTTAATTCGATACCAATTGCTGACGGCAAGGACACCGTATCAGTAAGCGATCTTGCCAAGGCAATTATGACATTTCTCGATCATTACGCCCGCATTTCTAATGCATTCGATGGAGCAGCAAAGTCTGCTATAACGAGTCAACTGGAAGAGACAGTGCTTCTCTCCAACCAGAGAATGACTCTTCATGATGCACTGGACAGAATAGAAATGATGATCCGAGATGCAAAAGTAGGCGGTTCAGGCCCTGCCCCCGGATGCCTTCATCTGTCTTCCTATAAGCACGGCGGACGATCTGGAAGATCCCATACTTATATCGTGGGATGTGATTCTCAGCTCTTCCCAGGTGGCTCGACGCAGAATCCGGTGCTGCTTGATGTCGAACTGGGGGCAATAAGCAAGGGACTTATGCTTTCGTCCGAACAGCTCAAGGAAAATCTCTATCGGATGTCCTCGCTTTTGGCGTCATTGAGGGGGTGTGTAACGCTCTCCTTTTCTTCGTTTGATGTGCTGGATAACAGGGAGTCCTTTCCTTCATCAATATTGCTTCAGGCTTATCGGCTCTTATCCGGCAATCCGGCAGCAAACTATTCCGACCTGATGACCGCATTAGGTCCTCCAGCCGGCTACATCCCATCATTAGACCCTATTGATAGTCTGGATTTATGGGTAAAGACTTTTTTTACTGCTGACGGGCTGAAAAAAGCTGACTCCTTAACGATCGCCCTCTATCCCGGACTTTCCGAAGGGCTTAAAGCAATGGAATTCAGACAGTCGAACAAGGTGACAGAATACGATGGGAGAATCGTGACTTCGGGCGGAGATCTGGATCCGAGGGAAAACAGGGAACTTATCATGTCGGCCTCAAGGATTGAGAAAATGGCTGTCTGTCCTTTTTCATATCTCCTTTACTATGTGCTTAAGGTAAGGCCATTGGAAGAGGTTATTGCAAAGAAGGGCGAATGGCTGGATCCCATGCAGAGGGGCAAGCTTCTGCATGAGCTGTTTTACGAATTCATGAAGGAAATAACCGAAAAGAATGAAAAGCCATCAGTTAAAGCACACCAAAAGCTCATTGAACAGTTAGCGGAAAAGATCATTAAGACATACAAAGAGGAAATTCCCCCGCCTGGAGAGGCCGTGTATGAGCAGGAGAGAAAAAAGCTCCTTAAGACGGCATTGGTTTTCCTCAGAGTTGAGGAAGAGCACTGCAGGCAATGCACCCCGCTATTTTTCGAACTGGCCTTTGGTTTAGGAGAGGACAGACAATCGGACCTGTGTATGAAGGAGCCTGTTGAAATATCCGTCGGAAACGGAAAATCAATCAGGCTGCGTGGCCGCATAGACAGAGTAGATAAAATCGCTGAGCATGACTATGAAATATGGGACTACAAAACTGGAAGCGCTTACGGACACACAGATAACGGGTGTTTCAGCAGGGGCAAAACCCTGCAGCATGCACTCTACGCCCTTGCTGCTGAGATAATCCTTAAGAATACGGGACGGGACAAATCAGCTATCGTAAAACGGTCGGGATATTTTTTCCCCTCAGAAAAGGAAACCGGCAAACGACTGACGAGGTACAGAAACGATAAAGCATTGGGAGAAATTCTGAACTCCCTCTGCGATAGCGTGAAGGCCGGATTATTTCTGCCCTCAGATGACACAAACTCGTGCACCTTTTGCAAATATACTGGTGTCTGTGGCGGAGATGTTGTTGCGCCGGCAAAAAGCAAAATGGAGAACCCCGAAAATACCGAACTTTCGGGACTTAGGAGGATTAAAGATTATGCCTAACAAGAATACTTCGACAAATAATCTATCCGACCAGGCAGCGAGAGATGCTATCGAAAAGCTTCTTGATAAAACGATGATGGTAGAGGCAGGGGCCGGTTCCGGGAAGACCACTTGTCTTGTGAAACGCATGACTGCCCTTATATCTGAAGGACAGGCAGAGATCGGCAGCATTGCGGCAGTCACCTTCACCCGAAAGGCAGCAGCGGAATTGAAGCAGAAATTCCAGCTTGCACTTGAAAAGGCCTTTAAGTCCACTGACGGAGACAGCAAGAAACGAATAGGGCTGGCTCTGCAGGACCTTGAGCAGGGCTTTGTCGGCACCATCCATTCATTTTGCGCTCAGATATTAAGAGAGCGTCCGGTGGAGGCAGGAATAGACCCGGCCTTCATCGAGATGGACGAGATGGAGGCCGGCTTAAGCCGTAACGAGGCATGGGAGGCCTACCTTGCAAGGCTGCTCTTCGAAGATGAAACAGTGCTTTCCAGGCTCTATGAGATGGATGTGACTCTTGATGAGTTGAAAGATGCCTATCGCACGCTGGTGCTATACCCTGATGTACAAGTGGCAATAGAGGACTGTCCTCCTCCTGATATTAAAGCAGCCAGGACGGAAGTCTCAAAATTTCTTGCATATGCTGAAAAAATGCTGCCCGACTCTGTTCCCGAAAAGGGATGGGACGATGTACAGGAACAGGTGACCAATCTGCACAGGATGTTGAAAACCCTTGATCCAAACGAAATGAGGGATTTTTTCAGAATTATTGTGCCGCTTGAGAGTAAAAAAGGAGTAACCCAATACAAATGGCAGTCTAAAGACGACGCCAAAGAGGTTGAGGCGAGACTGTCTGGTCTCAGGTCAAGTATTGTGCTGCCAATGCTTACTGCATGGAGACGCTATCGCCATTCTCATCTTATGAAGATTATAATGCCCGCTGTAGATTTCTGTAAGCAAAGGCGAGCAGAAGCTTCCACGCTCAATTTTCAGGATCTCCTTCAACTTGCCTCCAGTCTTCTCCGGGACAATCCTGAGGTGAGGAAGTATTTCAAAAAGAGATTTACCCATCTCTTGATCGATGAATTTCAGGATACAGACCCGATACAGGCAGAGGTCATGTTTTATCTTACCGGGACCGACATGACGGAGAAAAACTGGAAAAAACTTAAGCCTGAAAAAGGCTCTCTTTTTGTGGTTGGGGATCCAAAGCAGTCGATATACAGATTCAGACGGGCGGACATTGATACCTACAATCTGGTGAAGGAGCTTATACAGAAAGCAGGGGGAGAATTAGTCGAGTTGAAGAGTAATTTCAGGTCAATGCGATCAATAGGTGAATGGCTCAATCCTGTTTTCGAGGATAGGCTCCCCAATGTAGGTACAAAGTATCAGGCGAAATTCAGCAGATTGGAGACAGTCAGAGTTGACAGTGCTTCATACATGTCCGGCCTTCGGAAAATAACCATTCCGAAAATGAACCGCAACAAGGCTGAGTTAATTGTCGAAGAAGACTCCCGGCGTATAGCCTCCTGGATAAAGCATGCACTTGAAGGCGGAACCAAAATCGAAAGAACGGACGATGAGAAAGCCATTGGGTTAGACGAAAGACCCGTGCCCTCTGACTTTCTGATACTTCTTCGAAATAAAAAAATGATCCCTGCATATGCCAGCCGACTTGAAGAGTTCGGTATCCCCTTCGAGGTGGCCGGCGGAAATGCATTCTCAAATACTTATGCGTTGAGTGAAATCATAAAGATACTTAAGGCGGTAGCAGACCCTGGCTCCGCTGTGGATCTGGTAGCAGCCCTCAGAGGGCTCTTCTTCGGGGTCAGTGATGACATTCTTTACCAGTTTCGGAAAGCAGGCGGTCTGTTCTCATTCTATTCGGATATGCCGTCCGGAGCGCCACAGGCTATCGGCAGTGTTATGGGAAGCGCTTTTGAAAGGCTGAAGCTATACAAAAACTGGTCAGTGACCCTTCCTCCATCAGTTGCCATTGAGAAGGTCATAGAAGATGTCGGGCTGGTGCCCTATCTCATGAACCAGGACATGGGCGGAAGCCGGACCGGAAACATCATGAAGGTTTTAGAATATCTTCATCGGGTTGAACTCGCTGGAACCATGGAATTTCTATCTGTAGTTGAGGACCTTGAGGAGTTGACGGCTGAAGGGGAAATTGACGAGATCGATATCTCTCACGGAAGCCGGAAGGCCGTGCGCATCATGAACCTACATAAGGCAAAGGGTCTTGAGGCTCCGGTGGTTTTCCTGGCTAATCCGACCGGGAAATCAGATCATCCACCCAAGTTGCATATTTGGAGGGAAGGCGATCAGGCCGTCGGTCATTTTGTAATTTCTTCGAAATCAAACTTCCAGAACAAGATAATCGCCATACCTCCGGACTGGGAGAAATATGCCGAGGAGGAAGATAGCTACGGATCCGCAGAGGAAGACCGTCTTCTCTATGTTGCGGGCACCAGAGCAAAGAACATTTTGGTAATAAGCTCCTACACTGAGAACGGAGATAAAAATTACTGGTCTCCTTTTGACCCTTATATTGGGACAGTGAAGGAACTTGACTTTCCGGAGGTCAAAACAAGAGCGCCAATAATGTTCTCGGTAACAAAGAAAAACTTTGATAAGGCCCAGGAGATATTTAGGCGGAGTCTCGAATCTTTTGGCAGTCAAACGCATTCGGTCTTGAGCGTGACATCCCTCCCCAAGGAAGGAATAACCCTTCCATCCTGGAAGAGGACAGGACGCGGGTTGTCATGGGGAAATGTTATACATCGCACTCTTGAAGCAGTCAATAAAGGAATCTTAGGGAAAGAGCTTGATGTCCTGGTGACAAATGTACTTACTGAGGAAGGCCGTCCAATGGAAGACAAGGCAACGGTTTTTTCAGTGATAGAGGAAATCAGGAAGTCGGAATTCTGGAAAGAAGTGGAGAAAGCAGAGAAGAAATTCATGGAAGTGCCCTTTTCCCTTAAACTAAAACCTGCCGAACTCGGGTTGTCCGGCCCTATAGGAGAATATGTGATTCTCTCGGGGGTTATCGACCTTGTTTACAAGGACAGAAATGGTTGGACGATCGTAGATTATAAGACTGATGATGTTGGGGACAATATCCAGGATTTCGTAAAGTACTATTCTCCACAGGTAAAGGCTTATTCCCATTATTGGGAGGAGACATCCGGAGAAAAAGTCAGCAGAAAAGGGCTGTTTTTTGTGCATCGGAGGGAATTTATTGAAGTATAGGATGAACTGAATGCTTGCCTTTTTTATTGTTTGTTCTACAGCAAAAATCATCAAAAACAGTTCTAAAAAACACCTCTCAAAATAAGCATAACCTATTTATTTTTAATGATAAATTGGCATTATAATGGTATAATAATCACATGGCAAAGCAGGCAATTTCGCCACAGGAAAACACCGATTATTCCGAAGATGACGACATCTATAATGAACGCTATTTTGTTCCCGCACCCTCAAAAAGATTAATAGTGAAGCGTAACGGAAGCAGCATTACAAGAAAAGTTCCTAAACCTGTCGTCCTGATTGATACTCGTGAGCAGTCCCCCTTTGATTTCAGCAGATTCCCTAACTGGATAGCCCAACAGAAAAAACAGAAGCTAAACGCAGGGGACTACAGCGTAGAGGGCATGGAGGATTTGCTTGTGATAGAACGCAAGTCTTTGAGTGACCTGATAACTACCCTGATGCAACAGAGAGCAAGGTTCTTGAAGCTCTGCGAAAAGATGACGCAGTATCGATGGAGGGCTTTATTTGTTGAAGCAAGCTATGAAGATATTAAGTCACCCTATGGTGAATACACCCTGGCTCACCCCAACGCCGTATCAGGGACGCTTGATGCATTGGAAGCCAAGTACGGGATTCCGGTTATCTATACCTCCCGGTATCAGGAATTAGCGGAGGAGAAAGCAGCAAGTTGGTTGTCGAAGCATTTTACCTATTGGTATTTAGAGTCGAATGGCATGGGAAGGGTATTACAGGAGGGGGATTTGTAATAATCTATTCAATCATTGCGAGTAATCATAATAAAAGATGTAAGGACTGTGGGAGGCATAATATGATGACCTCCCAGTTCTGCCGGAGGATAAGGCAGTGAATGAAATAATTCTTCTTCCTCTATTTGGGCTTATGGTAATATATGCCGAACAAAACAAAACTGCTAATATTTTAGGGGAATATGAGAGGAAAATGGGGATCATTAACTCAAGGAATGACGTGGGAAAAGATGAACTCACTTAGCTCCAGGAGTAGACGAGGATATCGCCTTCCTGCATCCTTTCAATTCCAGGTATGAGTACATTGAACTATAGAAGGGCGTCAAGTGCCGGATTGTGGGTAAGGTTGTTAAGAAGGAGAAGAGCTTCTTAGTTTACATATAGACTCTAATCACTGACATTTTAATTTGACTTCAACAAAAAACAATGGAGCGATAATGATCGGAATAAAAGAAGGTGATTATGTTACTAACTCGGAGGGCGGCGGGGGAAAGGTTCTTCAAGTGTCCGATTCTACTATCCTGATAGATTTCATCAGGGATGGTGAGAAGTATATACCAATTATAAGAACACAGTATTATAAGAAAGTTGCCACTAATGGATTCATTGCAAGCTTGTACTTAAGTATCGATGACGTCAAGAAACTCATCGAACAAAGGTCTACTGAGATAATAAAGCTTCTCATCTTGGACGAGGACAAAACAGGTCGAAGCATTAAGACTATCAAGATTAAATCGCTCCTGATCATCGATGAAAAAAGCTCTGAAGCAGGGAAGAAAAAAATAGGCCTCATTGATCAAGCCGATTGGAAAAAATGGTGGACTGCTGTCAGCAAGAAGATAAAAAGCGACCCATGGTTTGATACTTCCTCAAACGGAATAATTTCGTTACGGGAATCTCCTGTTGCTTTATTTAGTTCCATCATTGAAAAATTCGACTCTGAGAAAGATCCGGGCAGGAAAATGACGCTGTGCAAACAGTTGTTGAATGATCAAACTGCAGTATCGGACGCTTTGGTAGCGGAGAAATTGGCAGCTTATGTGGATGAACTGCTCAACGCGCCGCAACAAAAAGATATCCTTGGGCAGTCGGTGATGTTAGCTCTGGAACTGGAGCAGAAGGCCGGAGGTTTTAGTTCATTTGCAGAAAACGGAAAGGTTTTTTCTGTAAGGGCTTTATTGTTTGGAGAGCTGCCTTTTTCCGCACAGTCCAAGCTTTATTCTTATCTCTGTAAACTTCATGAGCAGGATGTCTATGACCATCTATTGATTTTCTGTTTTTCTGATGAGAAGCTCAGAGAGATTGTGCACAGACGGTTAACTGAGAAGAAATTTCAGACGGTTCTGAAGCAAAGAGTTGAT
This sequence comes from uncultured Nitrospira sp., assembly GCA_947085825.1. Lineage (GTDB taxonomy): Bacteria > Nitrospirota > Thermodesulfovibrionia > Thermodesulfovibrionales > UBA6898 > JAOUFP01. Next base: position 34,301 of record CAMTXX010000080.1, read on the forward strand.
AGAATCAATTTGACTGATGAACAAGTGGACTTTGTGAATAACTTTAGCGATGTTAAGAAATTCGATGAGGGCTTAAGATCGCTCCTAATCTTTTTTAAAATGGGCAGTGCAGATGATGGTGTCCTGACCTCTGCCAAAAGAACTGTGCAGAATTTTCTGGCAAACATGCTTATAGATAAGAATATTCTACCAAACGTCAAGGAACTCATTGCGAAGATTGTAGTGGAAGAAAAGCTGAAGGGAGTAGTCTATCCATTCATGAACTTGGTTCGTAGCGAAAAAGACGCTGATTCCGATTTCTTTAGGGATCTTTTGCTTTTGGTTGGCCCTCAGAGCATAGAAAGAACACTCTTGACTAATGAAACCGCTCTGAAGCGACCACCTATATTTATAAGCGCTGTGAGCGTCCTTGTCAGTGATGAGACGATCTCCGACCAGATCATGTTGGATATTATGGCCAAAGTAACAGATGTTCTGTCAGCACTTGAAACTGATGGTATCGATATCCAAGGTTTAAGAATCGCTATCGCAAAGGCAGTTGGAGGCAGAGATTCTTTGAATATCGGGCTTTCAACGCTTGACAGTATCTCACTGAAAAAGCTTGTGACTAACCGTTTGGGTAAACTTCAGGATAGAGCTGGAGCTATTGATATATTGGTTGGAAACAGGGAGAAAGAGACATGCCTTTCTTTCATTCCCGTCCTTACCGATAAGGTTGAGGTAGACGATCTTATTTTGTTACGCAAGCTTATTGATGCATATCCTGAGGATGCGGTAAGCGACGAGATACTTGCCGGTATTCTTAACCAGTTAACTGAAATTGATCCTATTCTTGAGGAAAACTTTTGCAATATTTTTGGAGGGCCTCCTGTCGTAAAGCGTCTTGCTGTATTCATAGCTGGACGGGATGCCGAGTGGCATAACCAGCACAAAGAGCTTGTGAAGCGTATAATTAGTCACATAGCCACTGGTAGAGAGCTGACAGAAGTATGGATAGCCGACTATGTTTTTTCATCGAAACTTCGGGAAGATGTACGGCTCGCTCTTGGTGAATATCTCATGTGCGATCCACTGTCGACGCTTAGGGCTGTGCGGGAAGCTCACTTGAAATATGCCGATAAAATGAGGGTTGAGATCGAAGAGTTGAGAGACCTTCATCAGCATGAAATTGAAAGTATAGTCACAGTAAAAAGCAAACAGGTGGATGATGCAATTGAAAGGGTAGCTCAGCGCTATGAGGAGCACCTTAAAAGCTTTATTGATGTTTCATCTGATCTTAGCGACATAAGAAATGAACTTGTTTCGTCTGATAATAAAGTATCTCATGATTTGACTGTTGAAGACTTGGGATACAAATTGATAGTTGTCAAGCAGAAAATTGACCACGTTCTCAGAGTATTGAATATCATTGACCGGGAATGAAATATGGTTAAAAGGGGGATTTTATGAAGTTGGGGATAGATTATGGAACTACGACTACTTTGGTTTCCTTCACGGAGCAGATTGGTAAAGAATCAAGAACAGACCTTATTAATATTGGTGGAAAAAGACTCGGGTACGAGAGGTCATCAGTGCCTTCACTGATTGCGATTACCAAGGACGAACAATTATTTTTTGGTTATGACGCTGTCGAATGGTCGGGGCTTTCCGAAAAATATGCGGTAGTGCTGTCATCGCTCAAAAAATGTCTAGACTGCGGAATCAAGAAGGGCACTGCAAAAGATGGGTGTTGGAACCTTCGCAATAAGATATATTGTGAGGGGGGGCAAAGACTTAAGTGTTTTGACAAGACATGGGAAGTAAAGGACCTCGTCAAGAAATTTATCGAATTTATACTTAGCGAAACCTCTGCTAAGGGAAAATACAAGGACCCGAGTCTGGACACTATCGGGATATCTGTTCCTGCCATGTTTGGCGGTGAGCCGCGGAACACAGTATTTAGTATAGTACTTGATATCGTCTCTAACAGTAAGCATATTGATGTTATCAATGAGCCGACAGCAGCAATCATCGCTTGTCAGGACACGATGAGGGGAGAAAAGGATGGTTTGTTTGCGATATGCGACGTGGGTGGCGGAACAACAGATATTGTGTTGTTCGAGAAGAACGGAGATCGATATTTTCTGTTTAAGCCAAATGGGATAAAAATCGCAGGCGATGACTTTGATGGAGCTCTCATGGACAAGTTTTATGATATGAGCAAAGGTATGGCTAGGTCAAAAGCGCTTATGGAGGTGCGTAGGGCAAAAGAGCATCTTACACTTTCCAGAGATGTTACCCTATTCGGACAAAAACTGACTCGTGCTCAGTTCGATTCGTTTATTAGACCAGTAGTTGGCAAAATAGTGGAGGCGTTGAGGGGAACCGTTAAGAATGTTTTTGATCTTTATAAGCCAACTTCTGAGACAAAAAAAACATTTCATTTGCAGAAGATATTCCTGAGTGGAGGTGGCTCTCGGATTCCATTATTGGCAAATGAGATCAAAGAGGACCCATATTTAAAGTCTCTTGGGGCTGACGTTGAATTTATCCGAAATGATCAATTGCATCGTGTTTACAAAGATGATCTTCCAATTGTTGTTGTTGCAATGGGAGCTTCTATGCTCCGGGGAAACTTGCAGGATGCTATTCAATGTATGCTCCCTTACGCGCTATATGTTAAAAAAGGGAAGGATTTAGAGCAAAAGGCTCCAATATATCAGGAGCTACCATTAGAATTTATTGCTGAACGTGGTAATGAGGAGCTCATTGAAATACTGGCAAAAGAACCTAACCATAAACATGTAGCTTTTGATCTGACAAATGAGCTTTTTGCTATTGGTGATGAGAAGCCCTTGTTCGAATTCCTTAGTGGTATCTCCAAGTGCAGTGTTAAGATAAATGAGCAGAATATCATGCGGATTAGCTACTTAAGAAGAGGGAAGGCTGTGACTCGGGGATTCAATTTGCCCTGGCAAGGCGGGATAGAAGAAGCGGTTTTCGAAAAATACCGAAAAGAATGGAGAAGAAAGCATGGCTATTGTTGAGATCTCTCTCCTTTTTTATGGGAAAAAATATGCTGCATGGTTTTTGGGTTGTGCCCTTGCGCTATTTGTTTTCTTTGAGTTCCTCAATGAATTTCAATTCAGAGGTGAAATTCATTGAACAATCATGTTTTCAAGATAGGAGATAAAGTACACATAGGCAATAGATTAGATCTTGGTATTGGTACAGTCGTGGGTCTGAACGGAGCTCAAGTAGATATCTTTTTCAGAGAGTCCGGGGTTGCTGAAGTAGCTCATGTCAGCGATGTAGAATTAGCACTTGGGCCCTTGGATTTGGCTAAGGAAGGGATATTCGATGATCCCATCAGGTTTGAACTACGGATGGCAGCTGCAAGATTGCCTATGGCTAATATTCATGGAATCCTGTCTAATGCAATAATTGAGATACTTCCCCATCAAATACTGGCTGCGCACCGTGTGCTCACAAGCGAAACTCGCAGAATGCTTCTTGCGGATGAAGTTGGCCTGGGAAAGACCTTTGAAGCCGGAATCATTGTTCGGGAACTTATAAGTAGAGATGAGGCCAGACGAGTGCTTATTATTACTCCGGCAAGCTTGACTCCGCAGTGGCAAGAGGACATGGCTAAGTTTGGACTCGATTTCACTATCTACCAGAGTGGCTTAGAGGAATCGATCAGGGACCTCTGGGATAAGATTAACCTTGTTATTACATCTATTGACACTATCAAAATCGAAGAGAATCTTAACTTTGCGCTTTCCTGTGCAGACTGGGACATGATTATATTTGATGAGGCCCACCATCTCACTCGTAAAGATTACGGTACGAAGGCTGACAAGTCTGATAGGTACAGAGTAGGCGAGAAGTTGAGTGATAGAACCAAGTATCTTCTTTTCTTGACAGCTACACCACACCAGGGAGACAGGAACAAATTCTATAATTTGATAAATCTGCTTGATAATAAGTTATTCAAAGATGAATATGATCTTTTCAGGAACAGGGCGAAACTCGGACAGATAATGGTGAGACAACGTAAAATCGATGTTACTGATGAAGAAGGGAAGCCCTTGTTTGTTAAAAGGATAGTTAGTGCGCTTCGCTATACACCTTCGGATGAAGAGGCTCTTTTCTTTAGAAAACTTGACCACTATCTTATGACCGGATACAGAAAGGCTGAACAGGGTGCCGGCAAGCATTACAGAGCTCTGGGGTTTGTCATGATCACCTTTCAGAAGATAGCCGCAAGTAGCATTAATGCTGTCAAGTCTTCTCTTCTCTACAGGTTGGTCAGACTGTTGTTTATAGAGTTTGAAAAATGTAATGATAAACAATCTGCAGCTCGCATCAAGGCTGAGATCATACGCGCGGCCCGTAGAAAGTACGATGTAAAAACTCATGAGGACGAAATATATTTATCCGAGAGAGCGGCTTTTGATAAATATTTAAGGGAGGAAGGGGTTGATCCGTTCGAGTTTGTGGCAGCCCCTGATGAGATAGAATCACTGCACGAACTTCTCTCATACGTACCCGTGCAGGAGGACACGAAACTTCGAGAACTTGTAAGCAATATTAAGGCAATAAGGTCGAGTAACCCGGAGGATAAGTTTATAATTTTCACGGAGTATCTTGCAACGCAGGACTATATTGTTAGTAAATTACGACATATTTATGGATCTGACAATGTCGTATTCATCAGGGGCGGCGATCATCATGAGAAGGCGCTTGCAGCCAGGGCTTTCAAGAACAAGGCCAATTTTCTGGTCTCGACACAGGCCGGGGGAGAAGGCATCAACTTGCAGCACTGCCATATACTCATAAACTATGACATGCCTTGGAACCCGATGAAAGTTGAGCAGAGGATCGGCAGAGTCCACAGGTATAAACAGAAGGACACGGTCCAGATCTATAACATTTTTGCCAAAGACACGATTGAAGACAGAATATACGATCGTCTGGAGAGCAAGCTTGAGGAAATAACTCAGACTATTGGCAATGATGATGAACGCGAGGCATTTCGTGAGAATATTCTTGGTATCATTGCCGAGGAGATCGATTTTGAAAGTCTTTACAAGGCCGTACTACAGAAAGGGGCGATTCAGGTTAGTATTACTCAGACGATGATTGATGAGGCTCTGCAGAGGGCAAAAGAAATTTATGAGAAGCTGGGTGATCTCACTCAGGATCTTGAGCGGTTCAGCCTTGATCAATATGTCAAAAACAAAGGCGAATACAGCCTGAAGGACATCGAAAGATTCATTCTGAAGTTTGTTCACTCAGAGGGCAAGAGAGTCATACAGAACGATGATTCAAGCTATGAATTTATTGTTCCTGAATGCATACCATCATACGGGGGTCTGAAGCAAAAAAGGATTACATTCGAGAGAGAGAGTGCTATAGAGGATCAGTCGTTGCAGTTCATGGCATTAGGTAATCCTATTGTGGATGCGATGATTAAGAAATGCGTCGGCCACGGGTATGGGGGAAAGTCTGTAAAACGGATAATTAATTCCACAGATCACAGAGGTCAGACAGGTGCCCAAGTCAATTTTGTTGTAGAATATCAGGTGCCTCCCAGTTCTAACAGAGGGAGCAGCAAAAGTTTACGGAAAGACTTCAGAATTCTGATGTTTGACGGAGAGGGAAACTGTATGGATTATCCAGACCAGTTCGGTACGGCAGAGAGCGACCGAAGGAAGCCAAAAGATGGTGAATTCTCGTTTGTTACCAGTGAATATGCTTCTAAAATCGAGACTGAGGCTCAGAAAAGAATCTCTGAAGTCATAAATGCCGATCTGGAGCAGTTGAGGGACAAATATCCGAATGTTACTTTCAAAAGCAATATTGATGCGGTTGCCTTCTTTGTTGTTAAGTGAGAACGGAACGATAGGCATTACAACTTTTCATATAGATATATCAGCTATTCACTCTGTGGAGCGTGGACATTTAGCTTTGTATTATGTAAAAATCTGGAGCGAATTAAGGTGGACCAATGATTATCACGGATTGCAAGAACTTAAACGATGTGCTTCAGACCAGGGACAACCCTTCAATGAGTTCTCAGGTATGAAGAACCTATGACCACCACCACAAATATATTTAACCTCCATTTAGATATCCTCTCAGACTACAAGCAGTTCGTCAGCAGCTTCATTAATATCAGTGATGAGCAGATAAAAACGGTTGTAGAGAAAGAGCTCATTGAAGGCAAATTCTGGCCTGAGCCTCTTATTCAATTCAACCCTTCTTTTGAAATTCTTGGGCCTGTAAATGATTTTTCTGGAAGTAACAAATTACTTCATCCTGATATTGCAAATATCTTTCAGGGATATAACTTATTTAAGCATCAAGTCGAGGCAATCAGCCTTGGCATTCAATCTCTTGATTTTATTGTAACTTCTGGCACTGGCTCAGGAAAGTCTCTTGCCTATCTTGGAACCATCTTTGACTATCTTCTGAAAAGTGAAAAAAGCAAAGGTATTAAGGCTGTAATTGTCTATCCAATGAATGCTCTTATCAATTCCCAGAGTGACGCGCTCAAGGCATATAGCAGTTCATTTGAAGCTTCTACCGGCAGACAGTTTCCGATTACCTTTGCTCAATATACTGGCCAGGAAGATGAAGCTGCAAGGATTCGTGTCCGGGAAGAATTGCCTGATATCATCCTGACCAACTACATGATGCTGGAGTTGTTGCTGACTCGTCCACAGGAAAACGCTATTCGGGATTCTATTTTTGAGAAGCTGAGATTCCTTGTCTTTGACGAACTCCACACCTATCGGGGCAGACAGGGGGCTGACGTTGCCATGCTGATCCGGAGGATAAAGGCGCAATCGATCAACAAGGTGGTCTGCATTGGTACTTCAGCTACTATGGTCTCTGGCGGCACATTAACAGAACAGGCCGAGCAAGTTGCTAAAGTAGCAACGAGCATATTCGGAGCAAAATTCAGTAGGGACCAGATAGTGACGGAGTCCCTGATATATTGTTTTCCAAGAAGCAACCCACTTCCTTCAAAAGAAGACCTGAATGCTGCCTTAAGCCGGGAGATAAATACTTCAGGCAACGAAGAGGATATTAAGAAATACGCGCTGTCCATCTGGCTTGAAAACCGCATTGCAATTGAAAACAAGGAGGGAATTCTTATACGAAGAGCCCCCATGTCCTTCGGGGATATAGTTAAACTGCTTGCTGAAGATTCTGGGACTGATGAATCTATTTGCGAAAAAAGGATACTCTCTTTCTTGCTATGGCTTGCAAATGTTAATGCCGCAAAGGCTAATCAGAAATATTCCTATCTTCCATACAGGCTTCATCAGTTCATTAGCCAGACAGGTACGGTTTATCTTTCTCTTGGCTACCGTGATGACAACATAATCACACTTGACCCTGGCCCGAGCAAGGGAGAAGATCGAATCCCGCTTTTCCCTGCCGTATTCAGTCGCCTCTCCGGGCACTCCTTTATTTGCGTGACCAAAGATGAAGATAAGATGCTCCTTAAACCAAGAGAGTTTCAGGACTCAACTGAAGAGCAGGAAAGCGTAAATGACGGCTATATCATCATGGGCGAAGGCATCTGGAATCCCGAAGAAGACATTGCCATGTTACCTGACGCCTGGGGGCGAATAGACAAGAACGGAAACTTCAAGCCGGCAAAGGACTATGAAGTTCGACTTCCCCGCCAGATATATTTTGATAAGAAGGGCAACTTTTCGCTGAAACCCCAATATGAATATTCAGGTTGGTTTATGCCGGCCCCTCTGCTTTTTGATCCCACGGCAGGAGCATTCTTTACCGGAAAGACCAGTGAGGGAACAAAACTGACGAGGCTTGGAAGCGAGGGGCGGAGCACTTCAACTACCGTTATTACTTTTGCCATTCTTAAGCATTTGTCACTCTATGGCTTCAGTGAATCAGAACAGAAACTTCTTAGCTTTACTGACAATCGGCAGGATGCAGCGCTGCAAGCAGGCCACTTCAATGATTACATCAGAGTAGTCAGACTCAGAGCGGCAACCTGCAAGGCAGTCCAGAAGCAAGGAGAAATAGACCATGCTGGTTTGGATAATGCAATTTTCAGTGTTCTCAATCTTGAACAGAAAGATTATGCGAGGAATCCATCTGAATTCCCAGCAGTCATCCGCGACAATGAAACAGCCCTGAAGTATTATCTGACTTATCGTTCACTTTACGACCTCAGGCATGCATGGCGCGTCATATTGCCGAACCTTGAACAATGTGCATTGTTAAAGATCGGATACAAAAACATTGAAGAGAACTGCTCCGTGGACAAGCCATGGGAATCCCTGCCTTTCATCTATGAGCTAAAGAAGGAAGAAAGGGCTGACCTGATCCACCAGATACTCGATTACTTCAGAAAGAGTTACGCTCTGCACAGCAATGAATATTTGACGCAGCGGGCAATCGAAGAGAAGTCCAAAATAATTCGTGAAAGGCTGAGAGAGCCCTGGACGCTCGAAAACAAAGATGACATAAAAGAACCATACTTTATGAGGCTTGAAACCCTGCCGCCCAGCAGGAATCGTATAAACACACAGAGTATTGGCCCAAGATCGCCCCTCGGTCGGTATCTGAAGGATATTGCACGGATAAACGATCAGAGGATGGGGGATGGGGAGTATATAGAGTTTATGAAAGTTCTGCTCTCTCTCCTTGAAAATGCCGGTTGGCTTAAGAGCACCCCATGGCCAATGGGCAAAGGTGTAGAAACCAGGCTTTATCAGCTCAAGATAGATCAGATAATCTGGCAAAAGGGAGATGGGGAAAAAATACTTCCAGACAAGATACGGACTCGCATATATAAAGAGATTAAGCTTATTCCAAATAAATTCTTTCAGGATATGTACCAGACCGACTTTGGAAGTATGAAACAGCTGATCGGCATGGAGCATACCGGCCAGCTCAATACAGACACCCGGCAGGAGCGGGAGGATAAGTTCAAAAAAGGTGAGTGCAGCGCCTTGTTCTGTTCTCCTACCATGGAGCTCGGTGTCGATATCAGCAGCCTGAATGTTGTGCATATGCGGAATGTCCCGCCAAACCCGGCTAACTATGCCCAGAGGAGCGGGCGTGCCGGCAGAAGCGGTCAGGCCGCGTTGGTATTTGTAAATTGCTCCAATTATTCACCTCATGACCGCCATTATTTCCGCTTGAAACAGGCGATGGTCTCCGGTGCCGTCGCTCCGCCTAAATTCGATCTCTTTAATAAGGAGCTATGGGAATCTCATCTTCATTCGCTCTATATTGCTAAGAGTGGGCTGAATGAGCTGAATCAGAGCGTTTCAGATATTATTGATAAATCGAGTACGGATCGGCTTGAGCTCAAGTCCGATGTTGTAGAAAAGTTGAAAATCGGACAACGGGAGCGTGGAGAGATAAAGATTGTATTTGCCCGGCTTATTGATGACATGAAAAGCATTGTTGGCGCCATTCCTTCGTGGCTCACTCAGGAGTGGATAGATATCGTTCTTAGTAATGCACCTAAGAGTTTTGATAAGGCTTTTGATCGCTGGAGAAAGCTGTACCGTTCAGCTATGGCCCAGCTTATAGATGCCCAGAATATTATCCGGGACGGCAGGTATAGGGAGGGATCCCCTGAACTGATGGATGCTCGTCGTCGTGAACGGCAGGCCGAAAGACAGCTTTTCTTGCTGAGGAACGAACAGACTAAGGGAAAGAGCGTTTCCATCTCCGAATTTTATCCTTACCGTTATCTTGCCTCCGAGGGTTTTCTTCCGGGATACAATTTTACCAGGTTGCCGATCCGCACATTTATCCCCATAGGTGATTCGGGCGAGTATATTTCCCGATCGCGGTTTATAGCACTGAGAGAATTTGGCCCCAGAAATAGGATATATCATAATGGCACTCGATACAGGGTTGATCAGATCCTGATGCAGGAGGCTGACAAGAGTTTCAATAAGGCAAAAATCAGCAAGAATGCAGGCTATATACTCATGGATAATGAATATGACTTTGAGGTCTGTCCCTTCACAGGCGTGTCCCTGAGCGAAGCAGGCAACAGAGAAATTTTCACAGACCTATTGGAGATGGGTGAGACCAAATGCAGTGAAGAGATAAGGATCACTTGTGAGGAAGAAGAGAGGCTCAGGCAGGGATATGATATTCGCACCTTTTTCGCAGTCCCCGGAGGTCCCAATACTGTTAAAGTCGCTTTGATTAAAAATGACTCTGAGGAATTTCTGAATGTCCGTTTTATCCCAACAGCAAAACTCGTGCAGATAAACAAAAAATGGCGGACTTCCAAGGAAGACGGATTCTTGATGGGACTGCAGTCCGGCAGATGGAAGAGCAAGGTTACTGAAGAGGCAAAGGAAGAAAACCGGACAGTGAAGCTCTTTACATGGGATACTGCAGATGCCCTCTATATAGAGCCGATCAAGGCCCTTGCTCTTGAGCCCGAAGGTGTCATTACCCTTCAATATGCAATAAAACGAGCAATAGAAAATGTCTTCCAGGTAGAAAGCAGTGAGATTGGGGCAGTGCTCATGGGGGATGAGAAGCAGCAGAATATAATGCTTTATGAAGCCTCAGAAGGCAGTCTTGGAGTTCTCTCACAGTTCATAGAGGATGCAGGGATATTCAGGCAGATCATAGAAGAGGCCACCAGAATTTGCCGGTTTGACGATGAATCTTATACTGACCCTGCATCATACGATGATCTTCTGAGTTACTATAATCAGCCCTACCATGACAAGATAGACCGATTTTCCATTAAAGACGCCCTCGAAAAGCTCCGTGTCTGCAATGTTGAAATTATTGGGAACAGAGCAAAAGGGAGCTATGACGAACACTACCAGTCCCTCAAAAGACAGTGCGATCCCAACTCCTCTACTGAGCATAAGTTTATAGACTTCCTTTATCAGCGCGGGTTGATGCTCCCGGATTCAGCCCAAAAACGGGTAGAGGGGATATTCGTCCAGCCTGATTTCTTCTATGAGCCGAATATCTGGGTTTTTTGTGATGGCACTCCACACGATGAACCAGATGTTAAGGCGAATGATAAGGTTATCCGGGATGCTATACGAAACAGGGGAGACCAGCTTATTGTCTACTACTATAAGGACGACCTTGACACTCTGGTAAACCGCAGGCCTGATGTATTCAAGAAGGTGAAATAGGGGTGGAAACAAAATACAGACCAGGGGCATTGGTTCGTGTCAGAGACAGAGACTGGGTTGTTCAGCCATCCCCTGATCCTGAACTTGTGCTCCTCAAACCATTAGGCGGTTCTGAAGACGAAATAACGGGCATATTCCTGCCGCTAAGGTTTCCAGAGGACAGGATAGAATCTACCAACTTTCCTGTCCCTTCCACTGAAGGCCTCTCGGATATCTCCTCCGCCCGTCTCCTTTATAATGCAACAAGGCTATCATTCCGAAGCGGTGCAGGGCCTTTCAGGTCTCTCGCAAAACTTTCATTCAGACCCCGTTCTTATCAGATGGTGCCGCTTATCATGGCGTTGCGGCAGGAAAAGCCCTATCGTCTCTTTATTGCTGATGATGTTGGCGTCGGAAAGACCATCGAGGCACTTGTTGTTCTGAAGGAACTTCTCGAACGCAAGGAGATTAAAAGATTTGCTATAGTTGTCCTTCCTCACCTCTGTGAACAGTGGCAGGAGGAGCTTAAAGACAAATTCGGCGTAGATGCAGTAATAATCCGTTCTAACACACAGGCACGCCTTGACCGGGAGATTCAGGGGGATACCAGCGTCTATTCATACTACCCCTATCAGATCATCTCGATAGATTACATTAAGTCTGACCAGCGGCGGGCAGTCTTTGTCGAGCAGTGCCCTGAACTTGTTATCGTTGATGAGGCCCATACCTGCTCTGAGCCGACCGGGTCTCAATACAGCAATCAGCAATTGCGATATGCATTAATCAGGGATATTTCGGCCAAGAAGGATCAGCATATAATCCTGTTGACTGCAACCCCGCACAGCGGAAAGCCGGAACAGTTCCGATCCCTGATCTCACTCATTAATACTGATTATTTCAATCTTGATCTCCCCACTGCTTCCCCTGATAAGCGGAAGGAGTTTGCCCAATATTATGTCCAGAGGCGGCGGGCGGATGTTGAAAAGTGGCTTGGTGAGGATACCCCATTTCCAAAGCGTGATTCCGGAGAGATCGCGTATGAGGTAGCCTCCAAATACCACTCCTTTTATATTGATGTAGTGGACTTTGCCCTTGGTCTTACCCGGAAGCATGATGAACACAAGGGCAAGATGAGGATGCGCTACTGGTCAGCGCTCGCTCTTCTGCGCGGGATTATGTCATCTCCTGCTGCAGGACTCGAAATGCTGAAGAACAGGGCTGGCAAGGCTCAAGAGAACTACGAAACAGTTGAACTCGAAAGCAATCCCCTTATAGATGAAGACTTTGACATTGAAAAAGACTATCCCTCCACCAGTGTTATAGACAAAACAGACTGGACAGATAGCGAGCTGAAAAAGATTCGGGGCTTTGCCGAGAGGCTTGAGGAATTGAAAGGGCTGCAGTATGACGCCAAGGTCATTGATCTTGTTTCGGTTATTGAAGGATGGCTCAGGCAGGGATTCCATCCGGTGATTTTCTGCCGATATATCGCAACAGCGCAATATATCGGTGCGCTTCTGAAACAGGAACTATTAAAGCGCTTTGAGGGCATAGACATCCAGGTTGTGACCAGCGAGGACCCTGATGAAGTCCGCAAAGAACGCATAGACGGCATGAGGATGGATTCGCTTCGTGTGCTGATTGCTACTGACTGCCTGTCCGAGGGAATTAACCTTCAGGACAAGTTTACGGCAGTTCTTCATTATGACCTCCCCTGGAACCCCAACCGCCTTGAACAGCGGGAAGGCAGGATAGACAGATTCGGCCAGACTGCGCCGGTTGTGAAGACCTATCTCTATTACGGCAAGAACAATCCCATAGACGGCGTTGTCTTAAAAGTCCTTTTAAGAAAGGTTCAGGAGATCCGCAAGGCAACGGGCATTTCAGTTCCCTTCCCTGAAGACAGCAAGTCCCTGATGGATTCTGTCATGCAGGCGGTTTTGTTCTCCAGGGAAAGTAAAGTTGAAAGCCTTCAGCAGAGCCTTGATTTCGGTGAAATAGATATAGTCATAAAGGCTGAGCTTGAGGTCAGCCATGCGATAAAAAAGGCTGCTGACCGTGAGACTGCCTCTCGCTCCATCTTTGCCCAGCACTCGATTAAGGCTGAGGAGATAGAAAACGACCTGAAAGAATCGGATGAGGCCATTGGCAATCCCAAAACAGTAGAGTCCTTTGTGGTGGATGCGCTGAACAATATCCTCGGCGTACAGATTACAAAAGATAAAAAGGGGTTTCTCCTCTTTACTCAGAACCTTCCGGAATCTCTTAAATCAACCCTCCCGGCCTCCAACAGATTAAAGGTGACCTTTTACTCTCCTGCACCTGAGGGTTATATGTACCTCGGTCGCAACCATGCCTTTGTTGAACAGCTCTGTCAGCAGCTTATTGCCCATGCAATGAAGCAGAGCAAAGGCAAGGGGCCAGGCAGGTCAGCGGTTATAAGATGCAGAGAGGTTTCTGTCAAGACAACTCTTCTGCTCTTCAGGGTCAGAAATGTTATTCAGGAAAAATCAGGAGCAAGCCAGCTTGTGGCTGAAGAGATGTTTGTCTGGGGCTTCGAAGGTAGCCCACAGGAGAAAAAGGCTCTCACCCATGAGCGTGCCATGGAGCTCATGAATAGTGCCCTGCCATCCGCTAACATGACTGAGCATGAGAGAGGTCATTGGTTGACCGATGAATTAAGGGAGATCCCGGAACTAAAGGCCGAGTTAGACAGAGTTGCAATGGAAAGGGCAAACATCCTTATTGAGGCACATGAACGCTTTCGGAAGGTCTTAGGCGGCACCCGCTATAAGGTAGTAGAGCCTGTGCTCCCTATGGACTTGATGGGCGTCTATATTCTGTTGCCGGACAACTCAAGATGAAATACTCAACCATTCGCATAGAAGGAAGCATACTTTCCCCGGACATCCTCGACAAGCTCGAACAGGGCGAACTCGGAGGCCAGAGACCTGAAGATTTTAACTTTGAATCACGCATCAAGGTAAAAGATGAGATAGCCCGTGCCTGGGCAGATGCCCATGACCTATGGCGCATATTCAGTCGCCAGCGCGAGCGCCTCGGCGATAAGGTTACCGGCACCTCAGAGACAAGGAAATACTGGATTCTCCCACTACTTGGACTCCTCGGCTATGATGCCGAGGTTGCACGAGCTGAGGAGATAAGCGGCAAGTCGTACGCCATAAGTCATCGTACCGCTAAGCTGGACGGCTTTCCGATCCATATCATGGGTTTCAATGACAGCCTCGACAAGAAACGGGAAGACAGCGGCCCCCGGATGTCACCCCATGCGCTGGTGCAGGAATATATCAACATCACCGAACATCTCTATGCAATCGTAACAAACGGCATCTATTTGCGCCTTCTTAGGGACAGCAGCCGTCTTGTGAAATTGTCTTTCATCGAGTTTGACCTTCAGTCCATGATGGAAGAGGAGCATTTTGCCGACTTTGCAATCATGTACCGCCTTATCCATGCCTCCCGGATGCCGGTCAGGCAGGATGGAGGCGCCGAGAGCCTAATCGAAAAATATCATCAGGACGCACTTGATTCAGGCTCACGCATCCGCGAAGGACTCTCAGAGGCGGTCGAAAACTCCATCAAGTCTCTGGCAGAAGGTTTCCTTAATCATCCGGCGAATAATGCACTGAGGGAAGCCATTGAGTCAGGCCAACTGCCCCACTTTACCTTCTACCAGTTTCATCTCCGTCTCATCTACCGGCTTTTATTCCTGATGGTCATTGAAGAACGCAATATCATCTATCCGCCGAATGCAGACCAGCGGAAGGTGAGAATCTATTACGATTATTACAGCATCGGTCATCTCCGGCAGCACTGTGAAAAGGTTCATCTTCTGGAAAGAGGCAATAGTGACATTTGGATTGCCATGAAGAACACCTTCCGCATTTTTGAAAAGGAATATTACGGTCAACAGCTTGATATAAAGCCTCTTGGCGGCGAACTTTTCAGCCCTAATGCCATTGGTATTTTGAACAACTGCAATCTCGATAACAGTGTGCTTCTTGAATGCCTCAAGAACCTGACGGTTTTTACCAATAAGAACAACAACCAGAAGATGAGGGTCAACTATGCCTCTCTTAATGTCGAGGAGTTCGGCTCTGTCTATGAAGGTTTGCTTGAATATGATCCCTTGGTCGAAAAGCAGAACAGCCACTGGAGGTTTCTTTTTATCAAGGGGGAGGGCAGATCAGCCTCAGGCTCTCACTATACGCCTGATGAACTTGTGCAGCCACTCATCAAGCATTCCCTTGATTACATCATCGAAGAAAAGATGAAAGAGAAGGACAAGGAAAAGGCTCTGCTTTCGATAAAAGTCTGTGATGTTGCAAGTGGCAGCGGCCATATCCTTTTGAATGCCGCCCGCAGGATCGCAACAGAGCTTGCCAAGGTCCGCACGGGTGAGGATCAGCCTTCTCCGACCGCATTTCGTGAGGCAGTTCGTGATGTTATTCGGACTTGCATCTATGGAGTGGACAAGAACCCACTTGCGGTTGAACTCTGCAAGATCGCCCTCTGGCTTGAGGCCCACAATCCAGGCGGACCGCTCAATTTTCTTGACCATCATATCAAATGCGGGGATTCCATTGTCGGGCTTGCTCATATGGAAGAGCTTCAAAAGGGAATTGCAGAGGAAGCGTTCAAGAGGTTGCCGGATGATGACAAGGATATTTGTGCTGATTTAAGAAAGGTCAATAAAACGGAACGGGCAAAGCAGCTCTCATTGGACTTTGAAGGGGCTGTTGGGGGACAGCATAAAGCCATAGCAATATTGTCCAAGAAATTTGGCGAATTGCCGGAGAGGACGCCTGAAGAGATAGAAGAAAAAGGGAAGGTTTATTTGAAGCTCACCAGTAATGATGAGTATCAGAGACTCAAAACTCTTGCAAATATTCAGGTTGCACAATTTTTCATTACAAAGAATAAAGAGAACCAGTCAAAGATAATCACTGATGGCACATACCGGCAATATCTTGCAGGAGAAAAGAAGCCTCTTGGACAGGCAGTTGCTAAAGCTGATGGGGTTGCGTCTGACAAGAAATTCTTTCACTGGTTTCTGGAGTTTTCGGAGGTGTTTGCAGAGGGAGGTTTTGATTGCATACTGGGTAATCCGCCGTTTCTGGGTGGGCAAAAACTGAGCGGCAGCTATGGCGATGCCTTTTTAGAATGTATCAAATATGAATTTGCTCCTATTGGCGCGGTTGATTTGGTAACTTATTTCTTTCGCAGGATATTCGGCATTATCAGACAAGGCGGTTTTCAATCCCTTATCTCGACCAATACCATTGCGCAGGGCAAGGCCCGTGAAGATGGGCTGGATGTAATCGTAAAGCAAGGCGGCACAATAAACCATGCCGTTAAAAGCATGAAATGGCCAGGCAAGGCGGCTGTTGAAGTGGCATTGGTCACCATCACTAAGCAAACATGGAAGGGCAGATTTGTGCTGGGTGGCAAAACAGTTAAAACAATTACGCCTTATCTGGATGATTCTGAAACGCTTGGGAACCCCTGTATTTTGAAACAAAATCAGAATAAAAGTTTTCAGGGGAGTATTGTTTTGGGGAAAGGTTTTGTATTAGAACCACACGAAGCCGAAGTACTGATAGCCAAAGACCCTAAAAATAAAGACGTGTTATTCCCTTATCTAAATGGCGAGAATTTGAACAACAGACCAGACCAAAGCCCAAGCCGATGGGTGATCAACTTTTTTGATTGGTCTGAAGAAAAGGCAAGGGAATATCCTGATTGCTATGAAATTGTGGAACGGTTGGTGAAGCCGGAGAGACAACGTAAAAATGAAAATGGAGAATATGTATTAAGAAAACCATTACCTGAAAAATGGTGGATTTACGGAGAAAAAAGACCTGCTCTCTACCGCACCATTGCACCGATGGAGAGGGTGTTGGTGATTGCGCAGGTGAGCAAAACTTCTGCATTTACTTTTAGTAACTCAAAACAGGTATTAGATGCTAAATTGAATATTTTCCCTTTTGATAGATGGTTTGAGTTCTTAATTCTTCAGTCAAATCCTCATATACAGTGGGCATGGCGCTATTCAAGTACAATGAAGACAGATTTAAGTTATGCTCCGGTAATGGTTTTTGAAACATTCCCCTTTCCTCAAAATCTGAGCGCTGAACAAGAAGTACAGATAGAAGTTATTGGAGAAACCTACCACGAACACCGTCGTCAGCTTATGCTTTCCTTACAAATTGGCCTAACCAAAACCTATAATCTCTTCCATAAACAAGACCTCTCAGTTGCGGATGTTGAAAAAACTTCAAAACAGCCGACTGCTGTCTGCGAAAAAGGCTATCAGGACATTCTCAAGTTGCGTGAACTTCATGTGGAGATGGACAACGCCGTTCTTTCTGCCTATGGGTGGACAGACATCAATCTTGCTCATGACTTCTACGAGGTGGACTATCTCCCTGAAAACGATCGCGTTCGTTTCACCATCTCCCCAGACGCCCGCCGCGAAATCCTCAAACGCCTCCTTAAACTCAATCATGAAATACATGAACAGGAAGTCAAAGCAGGGCTGTGGGATAAGAAGAAAACGACAAAGAAAGAAAAAACCGTCAGCAGTATGGTCGCTGAACCTACGCTTTTTTATGGAACTGATCCGGAGAATAACAAGTAATGAAAAAATGCTGGAAGCAGCCGATAAGGGGGGGGGAAGTCAATGGCAGATGTCTGCATAAGGGATCCTAAATCAGTGAAGGGCGTTGTTAAGAAAATATGGCTCCTCGCTGTTTCAAATGGGTAACCCAAAGTTAAGTTTTCCTCCAATGAGGTAGATCATTGCAATTAGATTGTGAGTAGTCCTATAGCCTCTGGCACGCGCCTTGGCAGCTTGAACAAGGCTATTAAAGCCCTCCA
>CAMTXX010000081.1:0-27641 GCA_947085825.1 uncultured Nitrospira sp.
CAGGTCGAGGAATACAAGTATCAACTGCGATGACTACTGATACAAGTCACGGCATCGTAAGATCGAGTAGTTTCAGAGTTGCGATTGAACGATGTCGTGGCGGTTTTTCTTGTGCACGATGTCCTGTCGGTTATCAGATAATGCTGTGCGGATCGCCCTCCTTAATAATAGGAAATTACAGGCATCATTTGAAGAAATCGGCATTTTAAAGGCAGATTTAGTGCAGGCTGGATTATTTACAAATCCCAATCTTTCTGCCCTCTTTCGCTTCCCATTTAAAGCAGGAGGCACTGGCATAGAAGTAGCAGGTGTATTAAATATAGCAGACCTCTGGCAGATCCCCATCCGTAAGAAGGTGGCTCATATAAGGCTTGAAACAACAATGCTTCAGGTTTCAGATAAGATACTTAACACTATTTCAGAAGCAAAACAAGCCTATATAAGCTATACAGCCTTATCTTTAGTTCGGGATGAAATGGAGAAAATAAAAGACCAGATGGAGCAGTGGAGAGACCACCTCATATACCGAAAGGGGTTTGGATATGCAAGTGATCTGGATATTTATATGGCAGATGCATTAGTTATTGAGACTGAGCTTGAGTTTGCAAAGATAGAGAGTGATTTGCTGCTCTTGCGCTTTCGGCTGAATCGTATATTAGGATTATCTGCTGTTCAGTCTAATTACGAGATTATCGGCACTCTACCTGAAGAGCTCATTCAGCCTCCTGATTATGAGGAGACTATTAGTTATGCCCTTTCAAACAGGCCTGAGGTTCAGATAGCGAGGATGCATGTTGAAGACGCAAGGCGTGTTTTAACATTAGAGCGCAGCCGTATCTTTAGTAATGTTGAGGCGGGTATAGTTTATGAAAGGGAGATTGAGGGCGATAAGTCCATAGGGACTGAGATAGGCGTCCAACTGCCCATTTTTGATCAGAATCAGGCGCAGATAGCAAAGGCAGAATACAGGCTTAGACAGACAGAAAAAGAGTTAAAGGCTAAAATTGACGAGGTGAGGGAGGATATTTCAGTTGCCCTTGAAAGGCTCTCGCTGCTAAGTCAGCAAATAAATCTCATAAAGACAGAGATACTTCCTGCTCGTAATAAAGCAGTGGAGTATGCAGAAAAATACTTTAATGCAATGCAGATTAATATGCTTTATCTGCTTGAGGCGCGCCAGAAACTTTTAGAGACAAACAGGCATTATTTTAATACACTTAAAGAATATCATGAGCAGACAATAGAACTTGAAAGAATTATCGGCAGAGCCATAACAAAAGCGTCATGAGTTGGATATTTAACATTCGTATTCCCTGTCCCGATATGTTCCAGACGCTAGGTCGGGACAGGGAAGATCAAAATGGGCAAGTAAAATATATTCAATATCATCGAAAACAGTTGCTTTTTAAACATTTTGCTTGAAAATTTTGACAATACGGGCATCCTTAAAAGGGGGTAAATATGCACGGTGAAAACATTTCATATGCTTACGGATTCTGGTTTCTTGTGCTGGTCAATGTCGGCTTATTTGCCTTCTTTATCATGAGCTTTCTCACGCCGCTCAAAAAAAGGGAATGGCGCTCTATGGGCGTTGCAATTGCCTTTTTTGTCGCCCTCTTTACGGAGATGTACGGCTTTCCTCTAACAATCTATATACTCACAGGCGTACTCGGCAGCAAATATCCTGCGCTGAATCCTTTTTCTCACGCAAGCGGACATCTCTGGCTGACATTCCTCGGCGGCGGTCCGGCGATGATGACGGTTATACATATCGTCAGCAACGGGCTTGTCCTAATAGGGTTTATGATTATGTGGAAGGGCTGGAAACTGATTCACGGCGCTAAAGGCGAACTTGTAATAGGAGGTCCATATGCCTATGTTAGACATCCCCAGTATTCAGGGCTTTTCATTGTGATGATAGGGATGCTCATTCAATGGCCAACAATCATAACTGCCCTGATGTTTCCCGTGCTTATATTTGTGTATTATCGCTTGTCAAAGAGGGAAGAAGGTGAGATGATTACATTATTCGGAGATGAATACAGGAGATATACAGAGAAAACGCCGATGTTTATCCCGAAACTGGGAGGGAGATCCTGATGGAAAAGATTTTATTCAATGTTGGCAAGGAATTCTGTGATGAGTGCTCTCTGGCTCTAAGGCGGTTTATAGGGCATATGGATGGAGTAGAATCCATTGATGTTGAAAAAGGCCATATCCTGGTGGAGTATGACAGCACACAAATAACAGAAGATGAACTCGCAAGGATTATGAGAGACAGCATAGAGAAACTGGGATACAAGATAAAAGAGTAATTTATAAAAGGAGGTGAGTATTGAAGATAGCAAAGATATCGAAGAAGAAAGGACTTTCATGTAAATGTCATAAGTCTTGATAGGGAGTATCATGCAAATGCCGCAAATCTTGTTAAGGAGGAGAAAGAAGATGAAAAAGTTAATGATTGTTTCGGCAATGTTGTTTGTTTTCAGTATTCCGGCATACGCACAGATGGGCGGCGGTATGATGGGAGAACAGAAAGGGGCGATGAAACAACATGGCATGATGGGAGAGGGAATGATGTCCATGTGCCAGCAGATGATGGGTGAAGGTATGCCCATGATGCAGAATATGATGGGTCAGGGCATGATGATGAAAGATATGATGCAGATGATGAAAGACATGATGCGGATTCAGAAAAACATGATCAAAGGCATAAAAACTCCTGAAGGAAAAGAAATGATGACAGATATCAATAAGATGATGGATAGGATGGACAAAATGATGTCTGAGATGCGAGGTATGATGATGAAAGGCCTGATGGGGCCGGCGCTGATGGAACCAAAGAAAGAAGAACAAAAGAAAGAGTCTCCGTCAAAAGAGGAGAAAAAAATCGACCCTCATAAACACTGATAAGATAAAATGCATGGGATATAGTGAAACTTAATCTTTTTGAAAAACTTATAACCAACAACCCTGTCAGGGCTTCTATCCAAAGGCATATTGAGGGGCCGATGCTGAAGAAGATGGGAAGTCAGAGGGCTTATCCTCTCTGCCTCGAGATCGGATGCGGCGTAGGTATAGGCGCGCAGGTGATAGCAGAACAGTTTGGCGCACGGAAGGTAATAGCAACGGATATTGACCCAGAGCAGATCGAAAGGGCCAGGGACAATCTCATACCGGAGCTTAATGAGAAAATAGAATTTAAAGTTGATGACGCAATGGCACTGGATGAACCTGATGAAAAATTTGATGCTGTTTTTTCATTCGGTGTCTTGCATCACATGGAAGACTGGAGAAAGGCGGTCAAGGAAATCTCAAGGGTCTTAAAGAAAGGGGGAGAGTTCTTTTTTGAAGAGCCGTTTCGTCCTTTTTTGAAGAACTTTCTTGTCAGGACCCTTACCGCCCATCCGGAAGGCGGCGAGTTTGATTATGAAGAGTTTGAGGACGAATTGAAGAAAAATAATATCAATATGGTCAACATGAAACGCATCAAGGATATCGCAATTTTTTGCGTGGGGAGGAAACAATGAAGGTCATTGATCCTGTCTGCAAGATGACTATTGAGGATAAAAATGCGGTCGCAACATCCTCATACAAAGGCACAACATATTACTTCTGCTCAAAATTCTGCAAAGAGGATTTCGACAAAGACCCCGAATCTTTCTTAGGCAAAAAGCCTGTCATGATGATGCCTGCTATGAATATGAAAAAGATGGCTGCTACAACTTCAAAGGCAATTGGAGAGATGGCAAAAGACCCGATATGCGGCATGGTTATACCGAAAGAGAGATCCATAAAGAGAGAGGCTGGAGGCAGGGAGTATTATTTCTGCAGTGAAGACTGCGTAAGGACATTTGAAGCGCCCGAAGCAGAACTTAAGTCTATGAAAAGACGGGTTGCAATTGCCCTCACAGGCGTGCTTGCCCTTGCTGTTTTGAGGGCAGCTGCATTTTTGACACTTGCTGCAGGTGTCTCAATCGTTACATTTGCTCCTATTCCATGGCTTCCATGGTTCACATGGGGTATATGGCTCTTCATCCTCACCACGCCGATTATGATTTTCGGAGGCAAGGGTTTTTTCCTAGGGGCATATCATGCCGTCAAAAATCGCATTGCAAATATGGATTTACTTATTGCCCTTGGCACATCCACAGCTTATATTTACAGCGCCTTTGTAGTATTCTTTCCGGGCGTTCTTCCCGTCGAAGAAAAAATGGTTTATTTCGAAGTTTCGGCCATAATAATCGCCTTTGTTCTCCTCGGAAAATATATGGAAGAGATTATCAAGAAGAGGAGTTCCGCAGCTATCAGAAAACTTCTTGACCTTAAACCACAGACTGCTAAGGTCATAAGAACAGTTCGGAGTTCGGAGTTCGGAGTTCGGAGTGAAGAAATAGAAATACCTGCTGAATCTGTTATGGTGGATGAGGTTGTTGTTGTGAGGCCGGGGGAGAAAATACCGACCGATGGAATTGTCACTGAAGGGCATTCGTCTGTTGATGAGAAGATGCTGACAGGTGAAAGCGTCCCTGTTGAAAAAAAGACGGGCGATGAAGTTATAGGGGGCACACTCAACAAGGTCGGCTCGTTTAAATTCAGGGCAACAAGAATCGGCGCGGATACTACGTTGAGCCAGATAATTAAACTGGTGGAGGAGGCACAAACATCATCATCGCAGATTCAGAGGCTTGCCGACAAAGTTGCATCCTACTTTGTGCCGGCAGTTATCGGAGTGGCGTTTTTATCTGCAATGATATGGATACTGCTGGGGAATTCTACAATGGCGCTTTTGTCTTTTGTTGCGGTCCTCATAATCGCCTGTCCCTGCGCCCTCGGCATTGCAACACCGGCTGCCCTGATGGTAGGAGTAGGCAAAGGCGCTGAACTGGGAATACTCATACGGGGCGCAGAATATCTCGAAAGGGCTGAAAAACTGAATGCAGTGGTATTTGACAAGACCGGCACTCTCACGAAGGGTGAGCCTGAGGTGACAGAAATAATAGCTGTAGGGGCAGGGCTTGCCCTGCCCGCTGCTGTAACCGAAAGTGAAATAATTCAACTTGCAGCAATTGCGGAAAAAGGTTCTGAACATCCTCTGGCTGAGGCGATTTTAAAAAGGGCGAATATGACCGGGCTTGTCATACCTGAGGCAGAGGCCTTTGAGGCCATCCCTGGACATGGTGTTAAAGTAACATCTCAGGGAATAGAAATCCTGATAGGCAACAGAAGGCTTATGAAAGATTTTGATATTGGCATACAGGATAGTGAGTCTGCAATCTCGGAGCTTGAAGAAAAGGGCAATACCGTAATGCTTGTTGCGAGAGATAAGAAATTTATCGGACTGATTGCAGTTGCAGATACTTTAAAGGAAAACGCGGAAGAGGTAGTAAGAGGGTTAAAAAATGAAGGTATTCAGGTTATAATGCTGACAGGAGATAATGAAAAAACCGCAAGGGTCATTGGCTCTAAAGTCGGAATTGAAAGAATTGTTGCAAATATCCTCCCTGGTGAAAAGGCCAAAGTCATTAAAGAACTTCAGACTGAAGGTAAAATTGTGGCAATGGTGGGAGACGGGATAAATGACTCACCTGCGCTTGCCCAGGCAGATATCGGCATAGCAATAGGCAGCGGCTCTGATGTGGCAAAAGAGACAGGCGGCATCATACTGGTAAGGGACGACTTGAGAGATGTGATGAAAGGGATAAAGCTGAGCAGGGCAACAATGCGGAAGATAAAACAGAACCTATTCTGGGCATTTATATACAACACTGTAGGTATCCCGATTGCAGCCTTTGGACTTCTTAACCCCATAATCGCGGCAGCAGCCATGGCCTTGAGTTCGCTGTCTGTTGTGATCAATTCAGCATTGTTGAAACGGGTAAAGATATGAAAGCAAAATATCGTATCCCGGCAAGAAACCTTCATAATTATTTCAACTTTCAAAGGTACAGTAAATGCAGAATAACCATGAGGTTTTAATAAAGAGGAGGTGAAGAATACTTACGAGAAGGTCGTTCTGTGCAGAAAACAAAAAGTGCCATAGAGAAAGAATTTAAATAAAGGGGTTGAAAATATGAAAAAGATAGCAGTCTTTGCAATGGTTTTTCTTTTGAGCGCCGGTATCGCGTATGCAAAAGAGTATGAGGTCAAAAAGAAGGCAGGGCAATATAATGTTGAAGTGAAAATAGACAGGAATCCCCCTGTAGTTGGTGACAATAACATGAAGATCGAGATCGAGGACGCATCCGGCAAATATGTCACCGACGCAAAGGTTGTGGTGGATTATTCAATGCCTCCGATGCCGGGGATGCCGCCGATGAATTACAAGACTGATGCAGAGCTTAAAGGCAATGAGTATAAGGCAACGATGAACCTGTCAATGTCCGGACCATGGAATATCGCGGTAAAGATAACCAGGGGAGGCAAGACCTCTACAATGAAATTCACTGTTGATGCGAAATAGTAAGGCAGGGGTTAGGGGTCAGGGGTCAGTGTCTGGTAAGCAGAATAAGACTGTTCACCGTTCTCCGTTCACTGTTTGGTTATTGCTGTTGACTATGCACTGCTCACTATTTACTTCAATCGCTTTTGCCGAAGAACTGAAGCTTCAGGATCTGGTCGAGGAGGCGTTGAAGAACAGTCCTGAGATACGCATGTTCGAGGCGCGGTCTGCTGCTTCCAGTTTTAGAGTACCGCAGGCGTCCAGCCATCCTGACCCCATGTTCATGTTCGGCTATCAAAATGAAGGGACAAGGGATTTGTACACTTTTGGCAATGAGATGGCGCGTGATTCTCAGTGGATGTTCTCAGCATCCCAGATGTTCCCCTATCCTGGGAAGCTTGCACTGAAAGGAGAGATGGCAGGAAAAGAGACAGAGGGGGCCGTAGCATCCTATGAATCTGTAAAGCGAAGAATTGCTGCAAAGGTCAAAGAACAATATTTCGACCTTTTTCTGGCCTATAAGGGCATAGACTTTCTTCAGGACATGAAGGCGCTCTTTATGAGGGTTGAGGACGCCGCGACTGCGCGGTATTCAAGCGGTATGGGAATGCAGCAGGAGGTGCTCATGGCCCAGACCGAAAAATACATGCTTCTTGAACGGGAAGAAATGTTTCGTCAGAAGCAGAGATCAACAGCGGCGATGCTGAGCGCTACGGTCGGCAGAAATTCCGGCGCGCCTATGGGTGGCAGGCCTTTAGAAGCAGGAGCGACCCGGTTTGATTTCACATCCGATGAGCTTGTCATTTTGGCGCTCGACGCCTCTCCGGAGGTATCCGTCAAAAAGAGCATGATCGGGGCCGCAGAAGCGAAGGTGCGGATGGCTGAAAGGGAATATTATCCTGATATGACCCTGAACGCAAGCTACTTCGTCACAGGGAAACAGTTCGACGATATGTGGAGCCTGACTGCGACAGTCAATATCCCGCTCTATTACCGGACCAAGCAGCGCCAGGCAGTGCGTGAGGCAGAGGCCCTGTTGTCCGAAGCACGGAATGATCTCGAAGCTGTCAGGCTTATGATCGCCTCAGCGATACGTGACAATATATATATGGTCACGGCCTCAGATCGGCTGATGGATCTTTATAAAAACGGTCTTATTCCCAAGACTTATCAGGATTTCGAAAGCGCGCTTGCCGGATATGCGACAGGCAGGACAGAGGCGCTCACCGTGATCACTCGCTTGAAAAACATCCTCGAGTTCGAGCTGCTCTATTGGACGCAGTTTTCAGAAAGGGAGAAGGCTATCGCCAGGATAGAGGCCATCTCAGGAATTAATTTGCAGACTGCCGGAGGGAAGGACCAATGAGAAAGAAGATACCGTTTTTTGTTCTTGGCGCGGTCGTTGCGCTTGCCACAGCTCTCTACTTCATAATAAATTCGGGACTTCTTCCTAAGGTCTTCGGGGCAAAGGATCAGAAGGGCACAGTTACACAACCCACAGGCGGGCACCAGGGGCACGCTCCAACTGTTCCCGCACCGCAGAAAGAAGCTGACGTGGAGGAAACGCCATCGAACGCGGAGACTCCGACAATCGAGATCCCTGAAGATAAGCATCAGCTTATTGGACTTAAAACAGTAGAGGTTTCAATCAAACCACTTCAGAAGGTGATAAGGACGGTCGGCAGGATTGAATATGATGAGAGGCGACAGGCAACGGTCAATACGAAGTTCGAGGGCTGGATAGAGAAGCTCCATATCGACTATACCGGGAAGTATGTCAAAAAAGGCGAACCGCTTGCCGAAATATACAGCCCTGAACTGATCGCAACCCAGCAGGAATTTTTAAATTTGCTGAAGTGGAAGCAATCAGCGATCAGCAATCAGCAATCAGCAATCGGAGGGATGCTCTCAAAAGATGCAGAGGCAATAATTGAAGCGGCAAAGCAGAGGCTAAGACTATGGGATATAACAGAGGAGCAGATTAAAAAGATAGAAGATACCGGAAAATCCGTAAGAACACTTACTATCTATAGTCCTGTAAGCGGGTATGTTGTGCAGAAGATGGCGCTTCAGGGCATGAGGGTCATGCCGGGAGAGAAGCTTTTTGATATAGCAGACCTGTCGTTGGTATGGCTTATTGCAGATATTTATGAATATGAGCTTCCCTTTGTGAAGGAAGGCCAGAGGGCCGCGATTTCGCTGAGCTATTTTCCGGGGAAGGAAATAGCTTCAAGGATCGAATATGTCTATCCTGCCCTCTCAGGGGATACCAGAACTGCAAAAATACGCTTTACGCTCCCAAACCCAAGGGGACAGTTGAAACCGCAGATGTTTACTAATGTGGAAATAAAGGTGGATATCGGGAAGAAGCTGGTTATTCCCGAGGATGCGGTTATAGACACAGGCCTAAGACAGGTGGTCTATGTCGACAAGGGCGACGGATACTTTGAGCCTCGCCAGGTCATGCTCGGCATGAAAACAGAGGGCCTGTGGGAGGTGCTCCAGGGCCTGAAGGCAGGAGAAAAAGTGGCTTCATCCGCAACGTTTCTTATTGATGCTGAGGCGCAGTTAAAAGGGGTAACTCCTCTTGGCGGGCATAAACATTAAGGCAGGGGTTGGGGATTGGGGGTAAGGGATTGACATGACAGAAAAAACTGTAATAAAAAGTTTTAGAGATTTAACCATAGGGATTCTATCCAAACAGATTCGCAGTCTTATCTCGAAACTAACCCCTAACCCCCAGCCCCTAACCCCCAAACAATGATTGCAAAAATAATAG
The DNA here is from genome assembly GCA_947085825.1 of uncultured Nitrospira sp. Classification (GTDB taxonomy): domain Bacteria; phylum Nitrospirota; class Thermodesulfovibrionia; order Thermodesulfovibrionales; family UBA6898; genus JAOUFP01. Next base: position 9,222 of record CAMTXX010000081.1, read on the forward strand.
AATATAGCGCACGGAACAGATTTTTCGTCTTTCTGATGGTGATCGCCCTCTGCGTGTGGGGATACTGGGCGCTGAAAAATACTCCCCTCGATGCGATACCCGACCTGAGCGACACTCAGGTGATTATCTTTACGGACTGGCCGGGCCGGAGCCCGGACCTTGTCGAAAACCAGATAACATATCCTATCTCTTCCACGCTCCTTGCCGCTCCCAAGGTACAGGCAGTGAGAGGTTTTTCATATTTCGGAAGCTCGTTCATATATGTAATATTTGAGGAAGGCACGGACATATACTGGGCGCGGAGTCGCATACTCGAATATCTCCAGTCTGTACAAGGGAAAATACCGGCAGACGTTAATCCGGTGCTCGGGCCTGATGCGACAAGCCTCGGCTGGGGATTCTCCTATGCGCTTGTAGATGAAAAAGGCGGACATGATCTTTCCCAACTCAGATCTATCCAGGACTGGAATATCAAGCTCGCCCTTGAGAGCGTTCCGGGTGTGTCGCAGGTCGCAAGTGTCGGCGGGTTTGTAAAGCAGTATCAGATCAACCTAGACCCCAACAGGCTCTCCGCATATAACATTTCTCTCATGAATGTCATAGAGGCAGTGCGAAAGAGCAATAAAGACGTTGAGGGTCGGGTCCTTGAATTCTCAGGCGTGGAATATATGGTCCGGGGCATGGGGTATATCAAATCCATCCAGGACATCGAACAAATTTCTGTCGGCACAAATGGAGCCGGAACGCCGGTATTGCTGCGCGATGTTGCCGTTGTTCAACTCGGCCCTGAGATAAGGAGGGGGCTTGCGGAATTGGATGGAAAAGGCGAGGTCGCCGGAGGCATCGTAGTAGTCAGATTCGGTGAGAACGTCCTCAATGTCATAGAGAGGGTCAAGGAGAAGATCAAAAAGGACATCGAACCCGGCCTGCCGGAGGGGGTTAAAATCGTCACAACATATGACCGCTCAGACCTGATACAGCGCTCTATAGATACGCTCAGGATTACCTTGATGGAGCTTGCCTTAGTCGTGAGTGTGGTATGCCTCGTGTTTTTATTCCATATGCCGAGCGCCTTTGTCGCCATCCTGACAATGCCTGTGGCGATTCTTGCATCTTTTGTTTGCATGTACTACCTGAATGTTACTACGAATATTATGAGTCTCGCCGGCATCGCCATTGCCATAGGCGAGATGGTGGATGCTTCGATAGTAATGGTGGAGAATGCCCATAAAAAACTGGAGGAGTCGGAACTCAGAATTCAGAATTCAGAAGTAAGCAGAACAGAGGTGATTATCGAGGCGGCCAAGGAAGTCGGGCCGTCCCTTTTTTATTCGCTCCTTGTGATTACTGTCGCATTCCTGCCGGTCTTTACGCTGCAGGCGCAGGCCGGAAGGCTTTTTACGCCGCTGGCCTTTACCAAGACCTTTGCCCTTTTGTTCTCGGCATTTCTTGCCATAACTCTTACTCCTGCCTTAATGACCATTTTTATTCGTGGAAAGATAAGGCCTGAGGAGAAGAACCCCATAAGCATCATACTCCGCTGGCTTTATGAGCCGGTGGTGAGACTTGCCTTAAGATTTAACAAGACCGTGATAATGGCCGGTTTGATCGCCATGGTTTTGACCGTCTATCCTTTAATGAAATTAGGAAAGGAATTTATGCCCCCTCTCTATGAGGGTACACTTTTTTACATGCCTGTGACTGTTCCGGGGGCCTCGATAACAGAGGTCAGCAAACTCATCCAGATGCAAGACAGGATACTCATGAGTATACCGGAGGTTTCTCAGGTCTTCGGCAAGGCCGGACGGGCCGAGACAGCGACAGACCCGGCGCCGCTTGAGATGTTCGAGACGGTGATCAACCTGAAGCCTGAATCGCAGTGGAGACCGGGCATGACTGTGGAGAAGTTGAAAGATGAGATGAATGACGCCCTTGCCATACCGGGCGTTGCCAATTCATTCACAATGCCCATTAAGGCGAGGCTTGACATGCTCGCAACCGGAATTCGTACGCCTGTTGGGGTCAAGGTGATGGGCCAGGATATTGAAGAGATAGACAGGATATCGAGAGAAGTCGAAGATGCGATAAAAAATATTCCCGGAACAAGGAGCGCGTATGCAGAGAGGGTCACGACCGGTTATTTCCTCGACATCAAACCGAAGCGGGAGGAGATCGCACGGTATGGTCTGAGTATTGACGATGTGCAGGAGATCATTCAGACAACGCTTGGCGGCATGAATCTGACGATCACGGTTGAAGGCCGGGAGCGGTATCCCGTCAATATACGGTATGCAAGGGAACTCAGAAACGATATTGACAAGATCAGGCGTATCCTCGTGCCTGTTTCACTTGCAGCCTCTTCCGGCGGAATGGGGCAGGCATCTGCGGCGATGTCTCAGGTTCCGCTTGGGCAGATTGCCGACATCGGGATTGTCATGGGGCCGACCTCCATCAAGAGCGAGGACGGCCTTCTTGCAAATTACGTGTATGTAGATTTCTCCGGCAGGGATGTGGGCGGTTACGTTGAAGAGGCGAAAAAACTTGTCGCTTCTTCCGTAAAACTTCCTCAGGGATATATGCTCATATGGAGCGGTGAGTACGAGTTTCTTATAAAAACGCAGGAGAGGTTGAAGCTCGTCATTCCTTTGACTGTTTTCATCATCTTCGTCCTGATTTATTTCAATACAAATTCGTTCATAAAGACAGGGATCGTGCTTCTTGCAGTCCCGTTTTCGATCGTCGGCTCATTCTGGCTTCTTCATATCCTCAATTACAACATGAGCGTCGCGGTATGGGTGGGCGTTATAGCTATCGCGGGCATAAGCGCTCAGACAGCCATTGTAATGCTTCTTTTCCTCGATCTGGCCTACGATAAATGGAAAAAGGAAGGCCGCATGAATTCACTTGGCGACCTTAAGGATGCGATAACGTACGGCGCTGTAAAAAGGGTGCGGCCCAAGTTGATGACGGTCTTTACGAATGTCGGGCTCCTGCCGATCATGTTCAGCCACGGCGCGGGCGCCGACGTGATGAAAAGGATTGCCGCGCCCGTGTTGGGCGGTCTTTTTACATCTCTTATACTTATACTGATAATCTTTCCCGCGATCTATATGTTATGGAAGGGAAGACAATTTAAAGGGAAGCCGATAGAATAAATGTAACTACTCAGGTAGATAGATTGAGGCCAGTAGGAGCTTCAAGCGTCTGAAGGCGAAAGGCTTTTGGGAACAGTACCTTAAGCAGGATATTCGTAACTTCTCAATAAGTTTCGGCGAACTTCAGCTTGGATATTCAACCTAAACACCTTCTTAACTTTATGATAGTATGATATATGATCTTAATACTCTTTCTGGTTCCCTTCATAACGCTTTTGTTCACTGCTCTTGTTCTTTCCTATACAGGAAGAAATCTCAAAGAGAAGTTGACTATTTTTCTTTACAATCCTGAAGATGCCGGAAAAGGCCCGCCAAATATGATAACGGTACTCAGGATAGGTTTCTGGTTGTCCCTTTTTCTTTCCAGCCTGGTAATTATCCGCCATAAAGGATAGATTCTAATACAGAATGTCAAAGACCTTGATCGTTATCGGCAGAGGGGAGGTTCATCCTGTTAAAACCCGAATATCCCTCTAAGCTTTTTTATCGGACTACCTTCATCTTCTTCTTTGGTTGTGCCTTTGTCTTTGGTCTTAGACCCGCTTTCTATTTCCGGCTCCTTTTCCTCAAGCGCAATCATGCCTGTGGATTTCAGTCTCACTTTCACCGCCCATGTCGGATTCCACTTCTCCCTTTCCTTTGGGTCTTGAGGCATCGGCGGCTGCGTTAAATTCAGTTCGCTGCCATAAGCTATAAATTGGACTGCCGCGCCTTCTGCATCCTTAAAAATTCCTGCCGGGACTGCGCAACTGGTTATGTCAGGAGGCATTACAACCTTCTCTTTAATAAACCTTTTGACATCGTCATTGGATAAATAATGCATAAGCCCCCAGCCTGTGTCATATATATCACTGGATGTCCAGAGAATCATCTCGCCGGTATTTTCGTTGTATGAGACTGATGTTGCGAAATATCCTATGGCTGTTGGAACAGGCTTCCATGAAAATTGAAAGCCCTTCAAGTGGTCTCCCTTAACTGATGTAAAATCAACAGGGGCCATAAAATCATGCTTTTCGCTGATTTTAAAACGAATCGTATCCGGCAAATAATTTCCATGTATCACATGTTCACCTGTAAGTGAACTGTCTTTCTTCACCTCAAGCTTCTTTTTTTCATTAGGCCATTCAGAATAAATCCAGCCGGAACGAGGCGCAGGAGGATATTGGGGCGACGGAGCGCGGCCTGCTATGGCCTTTGAAAAATCCTCCGTAGTCATTTTATCAGTGTCTATGACCCTTGGCTGTCCCTGACGAATTTTCTCACCGCATCCCCAATAAATGAGCATCCTGAATTTCGGTTTTTCATATTTTCCATCTGACTTGCCTCCCGGCCCCTTCGGAGGGATTAAAAGAGGGAGGGTATCGCCCATTTTCATTCCCGGCGGTATATCATGTGTTGCCTGCGGGTCTGAAGGGGCTTTATGCGGAGAGTTAAGCTGCAGATAAAGAGTGTGTTTTGCGCCTCCTATACCTCCAAACATGCCTCCAAGATCAGGAAAATCAGGCATTTCCTCGCTCATGCCCGGAACGCTGAATTTGTTAGTTTCGATACTCATCCAGTATCTTGGATAAGGCTTTTTTTCCTTTTCGGCAGAGAACGCCGGAATTGCATAAAGCAATGACATCAACGCAATAATTGTACAGATTTTCTTATGTATGCTCATATTCCCTCCTGAATTATTCTGAATATTACACAACAATTATACATCATTTCTCATCATTTCAAAGACTTTCAGTTTTTGAAGATAAATTCAATAAATGGAAAATCCTTTTCATAAAGCAAATGGGGTCAGGATTGAAAACGTGCATTTAACAATGCTATGATTCATTGAATTTCCGCGAGAATAGAAAAAGGCACGGGCCTTGCTGAGGCCCTGAGAGAGCTTGCAGGAAGGATGAGGCAGGTGCAGGGATTCAAAGAAAAAGAGTAATATAAAAAAAACAGGAGGCTGCAATGAAGGCATTGATTATTAGTGCAGACAATTTTGAGGATACTGAACTCCTTGTCCCATATTACAGACTAAAGGAAGAGGGAATTGAGATAGATATCGCATCAATTAATAAAGGAAAGATCAAGGGAAAGCATGGCTACGAGCTTGAGGCTGATAAGTCGCTCAGGGAGATCAATTCTGATGACTATGACATATTGATACTTCCTGGCGGCAAGGCGCCCGAGGCCATAAGAAGACAAAAAGAGGCGCTTGAGATAGCAAGGCGCTTCTTTGAAAAGAACAAGCCGGTTGCTGCGATATGCCATGGTCCTCAGACCCTGATATCCGCAGGCCTGCTTAAAGGAAGGCACGCAACATGCTACAGGTCAGTTGCAGAGGAACTCAAGGCCTCTGGTGCGATATATGAAGACAAAGAGGTAGTTGTCGATGGAAACCTTGTCACCTCAAGACAGCCCTCAGATTTGCCTGCATTCCTAAGAGAGCTTATGAAAAAGATAAGGAAACACTAAGATGTCAGGCAGGGGTTATCGAAGAAGAAAAAACACATCTCAAAAGATTGGGTGGTCTTTTATCAGAGCAGAACAAGCATAAAAGATTTCCACCCTGACAGCAGGATGGTTGTCGGCGTCAGTATTGTTTTCTGAAATGGCGTTTAAAGAACAGGAGGCAGAGTCATGAAAAAGGCGGTTTTTTTTGTTCTTATCGTTGGTTTTTCTTTGGTGAGTTCTCATTCAGCATATTCTCATGAGAAAGAGCATGTGAAGGGAAAGATACAGTTCACAAAACATTTTCATGAAAGTCTTTTCCAGGTTACGGATAAGGGCGAATTCAGCATAGAGATTCTGCTGGATGAAAAGGAATATAAAATCGGCAAAAATGTCCTCGGCATTGTAATACATGATAAGCATGACGAAGATGTGGAAGGCGCAGAGAATGAGGCCGATGTTCGGACCATTGATGGTAATATTGAGCCGGCAACTGTTAAAGAGAAAGGTGGCGGACTTTATACCCTATCAGGTGTGAATCCCCAAAGAGAGAGCAGGTGGGAGCTTGTGATAAAGGTCAAAAAGAAAAATATTGAAGACAGCACGGTCTTTCTTTTCCCTGAGGTCTTAAGAGACCGCAGACCTGCGGGAAAATATGAAAAATAGGAAATTAAAGAGGGATGAGATTGTTCATTGTGTTATATCTCATATTCGAGGAAAGTTATGCCGCATGCAGGATTATTCGTATTGCCGAAAACATCTATTCTGTCGTCGTCGATAGTTTTGATACGAACCTCGTCCACGGTACTGCTGAAATGAAAAATAACAAGCTGTTTATCTCGGTAGCCGATACTGGCTGGTGGCAAAGCAATACCAATGCCTACACTATGTTGATTCACTGCCAGCTTGATCTTGCAACGCAACAAGGCACTTGTCGGAGTGTGAGTCTCGATGCCTGGCCTAGCGGGGGTGGGAATGGTGGAGGGAGCATAGGATATGAAGCATCTATCATAGCGATTGTCCCATGCCCTTAACACAAAACGGAAAAGGGGGAATCATTTCTTTGATTCTGTCCCCTTTCTTTGCAATATTTATCGGCGAATCGCCGAACAACGGCTTGCAGGCGGACACGCAACCACGCGGGAGAATCCTTGGCGAACCCCATAATTTATAGGCGCGTGGTTGCGCGCCGCTGCAAAATGGGACATGGGACAGATTTATTTTCTTATAAACAAAAAGGCAAAAATCGCCGAACCAGGCACTCCAGCCGACGCCGGGAACGGCTTTGGCTTACGAACATGCCCATGGCGGCGCGGCTGAGCTTGTCGTTGGCCCTTTACCTCATTATAGGGCCGAGGCCAATAGAGCCGCGTAGCTGAAAGGAGAACGGAGGCATCAATGAGAGTTTTTGAGTTTCATGCCGGAGAAGTCGTTGACAAAAATGTTAAATTAATGATCGTAGACCTTGATTCTGTAGTCATCTTCCAAGAAAAAGTCTTTTTTGACGATGAGACTAAATGGGTTGTGACGTTTTCGAGCGACACACACGTGTTCGTGACCAAGCCAGCCTTTGACAGAATCTTGCTCGCGTGGAAATCAAAGTAGCCGACTACCTATGAGCTGGACGGGACGTTGCCAATTTAGTCAACTTATTTCATGACAGAGGATCGAGAAGCATGCGCCAACCAGGCGCACAAGCAGACGTGCGGCTTAGCTTGGGGAAATCCTGGGAAATCCCATACGAAGGCACTTTGGGGACGTAGTTTCTAACTATGCTTTACGGTAATAATGACTATTAGAAAACGGATTTGACAAGGATGACTAATTCCAACCAGCGGGTCGAGAGGGGCAAGCCCCTCACCCGCGCGCGGACGGGGTCCGGTGAAATAACGCTTTGACATCGCCACTACATTTTGATACTATCAAGTCATGATATGCAATAAAGAATGACGAAGGAGTATAAGCATGAAGGCAGTTAAAGCGATTTATGACGGTCATGATGTAAAACTCATGGAACCGTTACCTTTAAAGGAAAAAACTGATGTCCTTGTTGTATTTCCTGACATTGTTGAGAAAATGTCATCACAGGCTGCACGGAAACTTCTTCGCGGCTCCGGCAAGGGCGAAAAACTCGTCAAAAGGCTATTACAGTCACGTGCAGAGGACATAACCATTGACAGGAAATAAGAAAGACGTATATGTTCTTGATACCTCCGCCATCCTCGCCTATATTGAGGACGAAGACGGGGCAGATATTATTGAAGATTTATTGATCAAGGCAGAGCAGAATGACGCAACCATTTTTGTCGCTTTTGTCAGCCTCACCGAGGTAATGTATATCACGTTACAAGAAAAAGATGAAGCCACAGCTCAAGCAAGAGTTGATCTTATCAAATCGCTTTCTCTCACCGTTGAAGAATCAAGTGAACCTCTGAACTATAGGGCGGCGCGTTTGAAAGCAAAAAACCGCATATCATTGGCAGACGCTTACATTGCTGCATTATGTCAGGAACAAGACGGACTGCTTGTCCGTAAAGATCCGGAATTTGATAACCTGTCGTCCACCATCAGCCAGCATCGGCTTCCATACAAATAAACCTGAAATATTCCAACCAGACGCACAAGCCGTCGAGCGGCTTAGCTTGGCGTTCCCCTTCGCTTCGCTCAGGGGAATGCGGGGCTGAGCCGGTGCCCCTGATCGTCGCTCCGAAGAATCGGTTCGTCGAGTTCGCGAAGCCAACCGTGAGTATGCTAACAGTAGGCCAGATGCGCGGTTGGCTCTTCTTGATTAACCGGCCCGTCACCCGTCTCGTATAGCCGCCATCGCAAATAACTCTTGACAATGATACCAATAATGATACTATAATAATATGAGTAAAATAGAAGAAGTGCTCGCTCGTATACGTCAGAATCCGCGGGATGTCCGATTCAATGATTTATGCAAAGTATGCGACCATTATTTTGGCGAACCTCGCCAAGGGGGGAGCAGTCATCGGATTTACAAAACCCCGTGGCAAGGAGATCCAAGGATAAACATTCAAAATCGTAAAGGGAAAGCAAAAGCATATCAGGTTAAGCAGGTGCTCTTGGCAATAGAAAGGCTGGAGGTGGATCATGTCCATGAAGAAAGATAGATTTACATACCGGGTAACGTGGTCTGAAGACGACAACGAATATGTAGGGCTGTGCGCTGAATTTCCCAGCCTTAGTTGGCTGGCAAAAACACCGGAAACAGCATTAAAAGGCATTCGTAATGTGGTTGACGATGTCATGAGGGACATGCATAAAAAAGGTGAGGTTACACCCGAACCAATCTCGTCCCGTCATTTTAGCGGCAAATTCATGGTGCGGGTCCCTCCCCAGGTTCATCAAAAACTTGCCATACAGGCTGCCGAGTCCGGCGTCAGTCTTAATCGGCTTGCCAGTGCAAAATTAAGTCAATAAATCAGATTCCAACCAGCGGCTCGACTCGACGAAGCGCGGGTCAGCCGCGCGTTGTCTGTCAGATCTATCAGTGTAAACAACCCTCTACAATTCCTATTTCTTCCTCCGTCAATCCATACAACTCATACACGAGCTTATGGCGGGGTCAGGCTTGGCATTGTGGTATTTAAAACAAAGCCCTTTCAAGCAATTGTTTTTTTTAAGATCGCTGTCTTCTCATGATCGGCTTAATACCCTCTTTGCAACCTTACTCATAGTGCTTACGTCCCGCTTTAAGCGTCTGCTCAAAATGGACATAAGTTTTTGTTCGCTTAGAAGCGCCTACTGTTGGTTACCTGCGTTTATCTGTGGCCAAATGCTTTTTATAGGATTAAACAAAAGGCATGGATCCGATGCCCGAACTTTTCGACGCCCTCCTGAAGAATAAAACCGGCATCTGTCCTCATCATCAGCGAAGATACTCTGCCCGGAGTTGCCGCGCACCATCACGTGATATGCAGCGCCTATATAATGTAGTCTTGGTTTCCGTGCCATACCGCAATAACTATATCACGATACCATTCCAAATACCACAATGCCAAGCCTAACCCCGGCACAATGCCAAGCCTGACCCCGGCAGACCCCGGCAGACCCCGGCACTGACCCCGGCACTGACCCCGCCACGCCATTGAAAGGTAAAATGCTCAATCATGATCAGCTAAGAATATGATATAATCTGAATCATCCGAGGAAACAGTGTTATGAAACGAGAGATTATCATAGAAACAATAAAAGAGACCCTTCTGAAGCAGGGGATACAAAAGGCATATCTCTTTGGAAGTTTTGCGAGAAAAGAGAGAAGATATCATGATATTGATATAGCAATAGAGCCTCCTGAGGATTTCTCTTTGCTTGACCTGGTGCATGTTGAAAACCTTCTTAAGAAAAAAATAAAGAAGAACTTTGACGTTATTACCATAAATTCCATCAGCCCGCATCTTAAGCCCTATATTCAGCAGAACCTCATTGAACTGATATGAAAAAAGAAGATTCTGTCTATCTTAGGCATATTCTGGATGCAGTCAATGACATTGATGAATTTGTCAAAGATATGGACAAAGAAAGGTTTCTCAGCAACAAAGCCATCAAATACGCTGTGGTCAGGTGTATGGAGATTATCGGCGAGGCAAGCAAACATCTTTCCAGGAATTTCAGAGAGCAGCATAAAGATATTCGATGGGAAGATATTTGCGGAATGAGGGACAAGCTCATACATGACTATATCGGGGTGGACTATTCAATAGTTTGGAAAGTAATCGAAAGGGACATTCCATCTCTGAAAAGTAAGATCATGGAAGTATTAAATCAGTAAAAAGTTGAATGGCGGGGTCAATCTTCGCTATCTTGCTATTGGCGGGGCATAGGCTGGTTCATAAAAGTTTAATTTTCAATAATCCATAGCAATCACCTACAATATCTCCATGCCGGAATTCCTGTATATTCACATACCGTACTGCGTCAGAAAATGTATATACTGCGACTTTCTCTCCCTGCCCTTTGATAAGCAGGCAGCGCAAAGATATGTCGAAAGCCTCTGCCGGGAACTGGAAATCAAAAGCAACAAAGCCGCCGCTTTAAGATCAATCTTTATCGGAGGCGGAACACCAACCCTGCTCCCGGATGACTGTTTCAAACAGCTTTTTAACTGCCTGAATGATAACTTTGACTTCTCGCCTGAAATAGAAATAACAGTAGAGGCGAATCCAGGGACAATAAACGCATCAAAAATAGAGAACCTGCTTTCTCTCGGCGTCAACAGGCTGAGCCTCGGCATACAGTCTTTTGATGACAGTGAACTGAAAACGCTCGGCAGGATACATACGTCAGATGAGGCCATGGAGGCGATAGGTTTGCTGAAAAACGCAGGGATTAAGAACTTCTCAATAGATCTGATGTACGGCATACCGGGACAGACTATGCAAACGTGGATAAAAACCCTCTCAAAAGCAGCCGCACTTTCACCTTCTCACATCTCCTGCTATGAACTCACGCCTGAAGATAAAACCCCGCTTGCCAGTCTTATCAAAGACAAAACTATCATAATGCCTGAAGAAGGTCTTGTCCTTGATATGTACGATTATACGATAGACTTTCTAAGCAGCAGAGGATTTGAACATTATGAGATATCCAATTTTGCTCTTCCAGGGTTCAGATGCATACACAACCTCAACTACTGGGACAGGGGTGAGTACATCGGCGCAGGGGCAGGCGCGCATTCATTCATCCAGGGTGTCCGTTTACGAAATACCGGAGATATAAGGACTTACATAGACAGCCTGTCAAATGCTAGCGTCCCTGAAACAGATGCAGAAGAAATCAGTCACGAAGAAGCGCTGAAAGAATTCATATTTCTCGGCCTGAGAAAAACAGAGGGAATAAACCTGACACAGGCAGAAAAAATGAGGCCGGACTTTATCAAAACATGTGCAAAACTGCTTGATGACGGCTATTGTGCTATTACAGACAACCATCTGAGACTCACCCGCAAAGGACTGCCGCTTTCAAACATGGTAATTGTGCAGTTGTTCGAAAGATTAGGGCTTTAAACTCCGAAGACTCAGCAGTAAAGCTTTTTGAGAAGCCAAGCCATATTCTGACCAAGGTCTTTAAACGTAGCAATGCCTTCTTCATCTTTCATCGCCTCGCCCGGAGTCCTGCCGAACCCGAGGTTCCAATAGCTCGAACCCGGGATGATCATATGGCCTATGCCGAAAAAGTAATTGATGCTCGAATAGACATCAGTTCCTCCCGCCCTCCTGACAGCCACAACCGCCGCGCCCACCTTTCTTTTGAAAAGGTGAGCGTTTGCCCTTGAAACAAGGCCTGCCCTGTCAATGAGCGCCTTCACTTCAGTAGAAACATTCGCAAAATAGGTTGGTGAGCCGATGATGATGCCGTCTGCTTCCATCATCTTTCCGACAAATGAATTGAGATCATCCTTCTGAATGCAGCGTCTGTCCTTATTTTCAAAACACTTGAAGCAGGCCCTGCATCCCCTGATATCAGCATTGCCAAGTTGCACGATCTCTGTATCAATTGCTTCCTTCTGAAGCTCTTCGAGGACCACCCCGATACACTGAAAGGTATTTCCTTCTTTTCTCGGACTGCCGTTAAAAGCTACAACTTTCATAAAAAACCTCCCATCCTTCGGTTAATGTTAAAAAAACTGCTTATCCTATAAAAAGCATTTGGCCGCGGATGACCAAAAGTAGGCGCTTTAAGCGACACAGATAAACACAGATAACCAACAGTAGGCGCTTCTAAGCGAACAAAAACTTATGTTCATTTCATATTTCACCTGTAAGGTGAAATATGAAATTCTTGTAACTCATTTGCTTAAAGCACCTACTTCTGGGAAAAATCCGCGTCAATCTGCGCAAATCAGTGGCTAACTGCCGTTTTTAGGCTTATGCGCTGCCGCTCAGGTCGCAATATCTGTCAAAATCAACGCCAATCAATTTAGCCGCAGTTCTCCACCGCTCACTGACCGGAACTCTGAAAATAATATTAGAATCAACAGGGGCAACAAGCCAGCTCCCCATCATCAATTCTTCTTCCAATTGATTTGCGCCCCACCCGGCAAACCCCAGTGCAACAATGAATCTTTCAGGGCCGTTCCCGGAGACTATATCGTTAAGTATCTCCTTTGAAGCAGACACCGCGAGGTTGTCGGCAACAGTTATGGAATTATATTTTTCGTCACAGGGAGAATAGATGACATATCCCTGCTCAGGCTTGACAGGGCCTCCGTAATGTACCGGGATATCAAGCTTCTTATTTTCTATTCCGAAAGATTGCAGCAAAGGTGTTATGCTGTTCATGAGTATCTTATTGATAACAAGACCAAAGGCGCCATCTCTTGTATGTTCACAGACCAATATGACCGTATGATCAAAATTCGGATCATCCAACCCCGGCACAGCTATAAGAAAATTGCCTGAGATATTGCGTATGTCCATTCTCAAAATACTCCTTTTTTAAACTATACCATATAAGCCTCTTGCAAGAGACTCCGAAAGCATAAAATTTTCGGAAGCATTGACATGATATTATGATATAATGAATTAATAAAATCTCAACAATAAAGGAAGGTTTCATGAAAAAAACTCTGACCATATTCTTTTTTGGCGTCATCTGTATGGCAGTCTTGACGTCTTGCGCCGGATGGAACCCGAACAAAGAGCAAATGGAAGCAGACCGGGTGAAAATAACGATCGCACGTTTTATGGAACAGGATCCCGGGCTCAAGACATTTTTCGGGCAGGCTCACGGCTATGCTGTTTTCCCCAATGTGGGCAAGGGAGCTTATATCATCGGAGGCGCCTACGGCAAGGGGTTTGTTTATGAAAAAGGAACCCTTATAGGATATGCAACCATTGTGGAGGCTTCCATAGGAGCGCAAATCGGGGGGCAGGGGTTCAGTCAAATCATCTTCTTCAAAGACAAATTGACTCTGGATTACTTCAAAAAAGGCAACTATGAATTCAGCGCACAGGCCTCGGCAGTTGCTGCAAATGTAGGTGTGGCGGCAAAGACCGATTATGATCGTGGAACAGCTGTTTTCATCCTGCCAAAAGGCGGCCTGATGGCGGAAGCCAGCGTAGGAGGACAGAAATTCCTGTTTGAGCCTAAGTAGAGTTTATGGACAGACTCTAAATAGCGCATTTTCAATAAGTCTTCAAACTGTGACAGGATGGAACATCAATAAGGAAGCGGCAGTGTTATTATGACCCGTGTGCCCTTTTCCTGTACCGGCTCAAGCATAATCTTCCCGTAATTTTTTCTTAGCGCGAGTCTGGCAAAGGGGAGCCCAAATCCTGTCCCCATGACTTTTGTTGAGTAAAAAGGGGAAAAGAGTTTATCGATATCTTTTTCCTTCGGAGGAGTCCCTGTATTGAATATCTCTATCTCCATATTGTGCAATGCGGATTTCTCCGGACGTGTTAAGACCCTGAGATAGGGATCTTCCGTATCGATTGCCTCGACAGCGTTCTGGAGCACTGAATACAAGACATCCTCTATCTGCTGCCTGTCTCCGTTGACAAAAGGTATGCCGGCGTCGAGACTTATATCAATCCTGATATTTTCGAGCTTCTTTTCTTCCCGCAATTTTTCAAGGACAAAGCTGATTACTTCTTCAACGGAAAACGGCTGAAAATTTGGTTCATCTTCGAAGAGCTGCGTATATTTCCTGATGTCCAGCATAATCCGCTCCAGTTTTTTGTTCTGCTCAATCAAAGAATCAAAAAGAACTTTTTCATAGTCCGGCCGGCCCGTGTCCCGCTGCAGCCTCATTATATTGCCGCCGATCACTGTCACCGGATTTCTGATCTTGTCCCCCACTCCCTTAATCACCTCGATATCACAGTGGATTGTGGTCTCTATATACGCCGCGGTCATCACGAAGAGGTTGAGATCCAGCAGCTTATCAATGGTGCCGGAAACCTCTCTTCTCTTATCAATAGGAACCTCTTCACATATCTTATCATGCAAGAACTGCCGGATCAGGGAAAAGCCCAGATTGGTAAACCTCTGGTCAACATTCAGTTCCACATGTCTTTTCCCTATTCTCCAGATAAATTCCAGATAAGCAGCGTCAATATCCGTCCTGAGGAGAGACTCAAACCAGCGGTCCCAGGCAGCAAAGAGCACATCAAGTTTTGCAACATGCTCCAAAATTGTTTTTGCATCCGGCATATCGAAGAAAAATTGGTAAAACCTTTTCCGGAATTCCTCTTTATTGCCGACAAGGATATGCTTGAACTCATTCAGCAGATTCAATTGGGCATCGGTGATGTTCATCTTCTCCGCGAACTCGGCCAAATTGTGATTTGCCATACTCTTCGCTATTACCCGTGGGATTTTTGACATCATTTAAAATAACAGGAACTCAGGATAGCCGTCAACTTGCAGAAATTAAGCTAATACCTCCTTGACACGCCCTATTTCCCCGCTTTCCAGGCGGACCTTGATCCCATGCGGGTGCGCAGGTGAATTCGTTAAAATATCTTTCACAATTCCCTCAGTTAATTCACCCGTTCGTTGGTCCTTCTTCAATACGATTGCTACACGTAAGCCTCGCCTTATATCAGAGCGCCTTGTTCCATCCATATATTGTTCTCCTGTTTGTTATTCCAGCTTGCAATCAAGATGGCACTAAAAACACCACCCCTGGCCCCTGCTTAAGTCACCCACTGTTGGTCTTTAACATTCAGAACAAACCACCCCTAACCCATCCTTAACCAAGGGAGGGGAGTTGTTGATACCACCAAAAAGCTCCCTCAGCTCCCCGCCTATTTTAGGAGGGGTGGCCGCAGGCCGGGGTGGTAAGGTATCAGCTTGAAAGCCGCTTGGAATTAACTTCATACTTATTTACACATGAATATAAACAAAAAGAGATGTTTGGGCAATAAAATAACAGAAATAATTTGGCCGGCGCCCCCCATGATTAGGTAGAATAGACCATGCTTATCGAACTGCAGGGACAACTGGAGCGTATCACTTACCATAACGAGGAGAACCACTTCACTATCGCCAGGCTGAAGGTCAAGGGACACAGAGACCTGGTCACGATAGTCGGCTGTTTCGTCTCCATGACGCCGGGCGAGGTTCTGCGGCTGAAGGGCGACTGGGATGTTCATCCGAAATTCGGAGAGCAGTTCAAGGTCGTCTCCTATGAAACCGTCACCCCGGCAACAGTGAAGGGGATCGAGAGATACCTCGGTTCTGGTCTGATCAAGGGCATCGGTCCTGTGATGGCAAAGCGGCTCGTTAATAAATTCGGACTCGAGACCCTCGACATTATCGAGAAGAGCGTCGAGAAATTGAAAGAGATCGAGGGCATCGGGGAAAAGCGGATCAATATGATCAGCACTGCATGGGCTGAGCAGAAGGATGTGAGAGATGTGATGCTCTTCCTCCAGGGCCATGAGGTGAGCTCGACATACGCTGCCAAGATATACCGGCAGTACGGCAAGGAATCGATCAGGGTCGTAAAGGAAAATCCCTACCGGCTCGCAGACGACATTTTCGGCATCGGGTTCCTCACCGCAGACAAGATCGCAGGGAAACTCGGCATCCCGAAGGACTCGGAGATACGGGCAGAAGCGGGCATACTCTATGTGCTCAGGAAGCTCGCAGACGACGGACATGTCTATTATCCATATGAAGACCTTATCGGCGAATCCCGGAAGATACTGGATATAGATGCAGGGACCATCACCAATGCCCTGAAAAAAATAGAGAATGAGAAGAAGGCTGTTATCGAAGACAAAGCTGTCTACCTGACCGAGTTACATGTCTCAGAGGTCGGGGTTGCCGCTTCACTCAAAACTATTCTGGATTCTCCGAAGACCCTCTTTAGCTTTAACAGGGAGACCGTGCTGAAGCAGGTACAGGAAGAATTGAATATCACCCTTGCGGAAAAACAGGCCCAGGCAGTAAGGGAGTCCCTTGATAAAAAGGTGATGGTGATAACAGGCGGACCAGGGACCGGAAAGACAACGCTCATCAACGCGATCCTCAGGATATACCGGCGGTCAGGCCAGAGGGCGCTCCTGGCAGCGCCTACCGGCAGGGCTGCAAAAAGGATGGCAGAGGCGACAGGCTTCGAGGCCAAAACCATACACCGCCTGTTGGAGTTTAGCCCGAAAAACAGAGGTTTTAAAAAAAACGAGCAGGAGAGACTCGATGCAGACCTCATCATCATAGACGAAGCTTCGATGGTGGATACGGTACTGATGCACCACCTGCTCAAGGCTGTACGGCCTGAAACCACTATAATACTGGTCGGGGACACAGACCAGCTTCCCTCTGTCGGAGCAGGAAACGTACTGAAGGACATTATAGACTCAGGCAGCATCCATACAGTGAGACTGAACGAGATATTCAGACAGTCCAGGGAGAGCCTGATCATCGTCAACGCCCACAGGATCAACAGCGGAGAATTCCCATATATCGCATCGGACAAGGACAAGCTCCAGGATTTCTATTTCATCGAACTCGAAGAACCGGAAAAGGTCTCCGAAATGATCGTCCATATGTGCAAAAACAGGATACCGGAACGCTTCGGCTTTCACCCGCTGAATGACATACAAGTTCTCACCCCTATGCACCGGGGGGTCATCGGAGCCTCCAGTCTGAACACAGCGCTCCAGAAAGAACTGAACAATTCCACAGATGAACTCCAAAGAGGCGGGAAGATATTTAAGCCCGGAGACAAGGTGATGCAGATCAGGAACAACTACGACAAGGACGTATTCAACGGCGACATCGGCAGGATCGTTTCGATAAACCAGGAAGACCAGGAGGTGACCGTCGACTTTGACGGTAAGCCTGTGGCCTATGACTTTGCCGACCTTGACGAGATAGTCCTCGCCTACGTGGTCTCTGTCCATAAGTCACAGGGCAGCGAATACCCTGTTGTCGTGATGCCGCTCCTGACTCAGCACTATCTGCTCCTGCAAAGGAACCTGCTCTATACTGCGATCACAAGGGGGAAAAAACTCGTCGTGATCATCGGCACAAAAAAGGCCCTCGGGATAGCGATCAGGAACAACAGGCAGCAGCTGAGATATACCCGTTTGAAGGAGAGGCTGCAGAAATAGCTCAGGCCCTTATACAGCGGATGTAACAGCAAAGTGAAAATGTCTGGTCTTAGCAAAATGAAAATGTCCGGTTTGAGAAGTGCTAAACTGTCTGATTTAAAAGGAGGGCAGGATGGCAGGAAAGGACATTTTCATGGTAAGGCAGAAGGAACTAAAGAGATTGCACGTGATACACAAAGTAATCGAGGGGAACCTGACACAGGTAGAGGCAGCAGGCATGTTCGGTTTCTTTTATGTCCTGAAACCCGGCGGCTGGCAATGGGGAGAACTCCTGCCGGCAGGGAATCAGCTCTATATGCAGGCGACAACAGCATGCCTGACCGCGATCATCATTACCCAGATCGCGAACATCTTTGCCTGCAGGTCGGACAGGGAATCTGTCTTCAGCCTTGGCTTCTTCACAAACAGGCTGATATTTCTCGGCATAGCAACAGAAATCCTGCTCCAGCTATTCATAGTCTATCACCCGTGGGGCAACAGGATATTCTCGACCTCTCCCATTTCATTGCATATATGGCTTGTCCTTCTCCCCTTTGCTTTCCTGCTCTTCTTTGCTGAGGAGGCACGGAAACTTGCGGTGCGAAGGTTTAACCGGAATTGATAAACCTAAAAACGGCAGTTAGCCACGGATGAACACGGATAAACAATGATAAAACAAACACCTGAAAAGATAAAACTCTTCACCAAATAGGTGATTCACTTTGTCTGTAGAAGTCTTTGATATATCTGTGTAAATCTGC
>CAMTXX010000082.1:0-22213 GCA_947085825.1 uncultured Nitrospira sp.
TCCACTCTATCCATTCACACACCTGACGGGAAAGACCGTAACGCGTCACCTCAGGGGTGTCCTTTATAAACTCGCTGATCCGCTTTACTACGCCCTCGGTTATTCTGTTCTGTTCCATGCTGCCTATTGTAGCCGATCACCACTCCCCGTGTCCAGCAAAAATGTGGGACATGGTCAGCTTAAGATAAGAGGGGGAAGGGGGAGTTATGATTCCGTAGAGGGGTGAGGGGAGATTTTCAGATCAATGTCTATTCAATTATGAGACTGTTAATATGCCTATGGATAGCTGACCTGAAGCCGTTGTATTGCTGTTGCTTTTCCTGAATCATTGCTGATTTCCATGACAACCGCTGATAAGACGCCGTCTCCGCCTGCTGTGATAAACCTGTCAGGCATGCCGGTCAGAAAACGCTGTATGATCTGGTCGACTCCAATGCCGATGACCGAGTTGGCGGGTCCTGTCATTCCAACATCGGTTATGTAGGCGGTCCCCTGTGAAAGGATATTTTCATCAGCGGTCTGCACATGCGTGTGCGTTCCGATAACCGCGCTCACCTTACCGTCTACAAAGTAACCGAAGGCGACTTTTTCAGAGGTGGCCTCTGCGTGCAGATCTATGATGATGATATTGGTCTCTTTTTTTAAATATTCTATCTCGGGCATGACTGTCCTGAAAGGGCAATCCATGGCAGGCATGAAGACCCTGCCGGAAAGGTTTATGATACCTGCTTTCATCCCGTCAGGCAGTGTGTATATTACGCTCCCGTATCCGGGTACGCCGGGTGGATAGTTGAGCGGCCTTAAAAGCCGGTTGTCCTTGGAGATATAATTGACGATCTCTTTCTTGTCCCAGACATGATTTCCTGTGGTAATGACATGGACTCCCATTCTGAAAAGTTCAGAGACAAGGGCCTCCGTGAGGCCGAAGCCGCCGGCTATGTTTTCACCGTTTGCTATGACAAGGTCTATCTTGTATTTATCCAGCAGATTCGGCAGCAGGGCTTTAATGGCATTCCTGCCGACCTTGCCGACAATATCGCCGATAAATAATACTTTCATATAGTTCTATAATACCTTGAAACTGTCATTCCGGCTTGCCCGGAATCCTTCTTTTTAAATGCGTTACAAAAACAGCCCCGAAAGCATTCGGGGACAAGCCGGAATGACGACTTTTTACGAACTCGTCAAACTTATTACGCATTACTGATAACGCATTACGGCCTTTTTTATTTTGCGTATTCGACATATCTGGATTCCCTGATTACGGTCACTTTTATCTGGCCCGGATAAGACATCTCCGCCTCAATTTTTTTCGAAAGATCACGGGCTATCAAAGACGACATCTCATCATTTACATCTTCCGGTTTTACGATGATCCTTATTTCCCTGCCTGCCTGGATCGCGTAACACTTTTCAACGCCCCTGAAAGAAAGGGCCATTTGTTCGAGCGCCTCAAGACGCTTGATATAATGTTCGATGCTTTCGCGCCTGACGCCGGGCCTTGCGGCTGAAAGAGCATCTGAGGCGGCAACCAGGGCGGCCTCTACTGTAAGAGGATCACCTTCGCCATGATGTACCAAAATGGCATTGACCACCTTGAAGTTTTCGCCGTGCTTCTTGGCCAGATTGGCGCCTATTTCCTGATGGGAGCCTTCTATATCATGGTCTATTGCCTTGCCGATGTCGTGAAGCATGCCCGCCCTTTTGGCAAGTTTTGTGTTGACGCCGAGTTCTCCTGCCATCATACCTGCGAAATAAGCCACTTCCCTGGAGTGCTGAAGCACGTTTTGTCCGTAAGATGTCCTGTACTTCAGCCTGCCGAGTGTTTTTATGAGTTCAGGGTGAATGCCTGTGAGACCAAGGTCAAAAACCGCCTTCTCCCCTTCTTCCCGAATGTTTGCATCAACTTCTTTTTTTACCTTTTCGACGATCTCTTCGATCCGTGTGGGATGAATCCGGCCGTCTGTAATGAGGCGCTCAAGGGACAGGCGGGCGACTTCTCTTCTGACCGGATCAAAGGCTGAGAGGGTCACCATTTCCGGTGTATCGTCGACGATCAGGTCAACGCCGGTAGCTGCTTCAAGCGCCCGTATATTTCTGCCTTCACGACCTATTATCCTGCCTTTCATATCATCGCTGGGAAGGCTGACTGCCGTCACCGCGGCATCAGCAACATAATCGCTTGCATAACGCTGTATGGCGGAGCCCATGATCCATTTGGCCTTTTTTTCAGAGTTTTCTTTTGCTTCATCTTCTATTTTCTTTACGAGCTTTGCAATTTCAAATTTGGCATCCTCTTCTGTCCGGCGCAGGATCTCCTGTTTCGCCTCCTCAGTGGTTATTCCCGAGAGTTTTTCGAGAATCCTGGTCTGTTCCTTAATCAATGAGTTATAGTTATTTTCTTTGTCCAGCAGCGTTTTTTCTCTTGTATTAAAGTCCTTTTCCTTTTTCCCTAATTCATTGTCACGCTTGTCTAACTGGTCAAATTTTTTCTCCAAAGATTCTTCTTTTTGATGAAGTCTTTTTTCGAGATGGGTCAGTTCCGAGCGTTTTTCACGTAATTCCTTTTCAGCCTCTATCTTGGCCTGATAGACAATATCTTTTGCTTCGATAGTTGCCTCTTTTTTGATTGCTTCAGCTTCTTTGCCGGCGCTTATCAGCAGTTTGCTTTTTTCCTGTTCAATGGATTGCCTCTGGTTTTTTAAAGTATTTTTATACAATAAGCTGATAATCAGGCCGACAATGATTCCGGTCGTGATAGCGATGAGAAGATAAACAATATTAATCATCTGAGGTGTTCCTCCTTTTTTGAAACCGTGATTTTGCGGCCCTTTCAAATGGCAACAGAGAAAGAGCACAGGACAACGAGGATTTATTATTGAGTAAATCCAGTATTAAAGTATTTTGGTTAATTCGTGAAAAAGTTGAAAGAATCATAAGACTTGCTGGATTCCCGCTGCTTAAGCATCTACTTCTGGTTAAGACCTGCGGGCCAACAGTAGGCGCCTTAAGCGAATGACAAATAAAACAACCATTTAAAGTTGTCATCCTCGGGCTTGACCCGGGGATCCAGGGTGTTTTCAACTTAAATACGAAAGACACAGTATTTTTAACAGGCGGATAAAACGGTGTGTCACAATAGAATATGACTGCGGCATCTTTTCGCAGGACGAGCGCTATTGCTTTTTTCTTTTCTGTCTTAGCATTCAATTTTATAGTCCCGGGCAGGACTATGGTTTAGCGGGGGCTTTTGGTATTGAGAAAACAGTAATAATTGAAAATATGTTTATGTTTGTATTTATTGAAATACCTCTCAGCAGAGGCATGTGTCTTTTGTTTTCCCTAATCATTTCTTTATCTGTTATTCCCAAAAGCCTTAAAACCATAGCTGCCAGCATAATTATTTTGTTGATCCCGCCCTGTCGTGTATGTGAATAATCAGATCCGCCTATTACATAGGTGGGTGTCTTGAAGTCACCTTCAGGCTCTTGCCGCTCGGGCAATATGCACACCAATGCCTTACGCCGACTCCCAAAAGATCTAATTAACCGGATCAATTTTTTCACATATCACCTACAGGGCAGGTAACCAACACTATTGTCATGTATATTTTATAACAGAAAGCAACAGGAATGAGCAAGAAAAAAATCTTTATGGATAGAGACTTTTATCTTGTATTGAAAGTAATTTTTCAATAAACTATGGGATGGCTTCGTAAAAAGTCTAATTTTCACACGGAGGCACAGCCAAAAGTAGACGCCGCTTAACCAGAAGTAGGGGCTTCTAAGCCAGCGGGTACTGTTCCTTCTAAGCGAGAACACGAAGACAATCTATTGATAATAAAGAATTTTTCTCTTTGTGACTTCGTGGCTTTGTGCTTAAAGCACCTACTGTTGGTGTGAGACCAGTCTTTTTACGAGTCCGTCAATGACTGGTTCTCCCTTTGCTTCGAGAAGGCCATTAGTGTCAGGTCTGCACAATTGACAGATCGTGAATCATGGCGGTTGTGAGCAAAGACGTATTACCAGAAAACAAAGGAACGAAAAGCGGAGGAAAGGAAGTCCTGAGGGTAAGACAGATAAGCGTATTGGAGGAGGGCTTGTGAAGTAGTTAAACAAAATAATGCTCGCTTATTAGCAGATTGTTTTATAATAAGTTATAAGAACAATGAGGAGGTGATTTAAATGGCAGGTGTAAAGCAGCAGGTTCTTCATATGATTCAGTCTCTCCCTGAAGAAGTTACGGTTGATGATATTATTGCGGAATTATATTTCAAACTTCAGGTTGATGCCGGGTTGAAAGAATTGGATGAGGGGAAAGGGATTCCTCATGAAGAAATTGAGAAGCGGATGTCCAAATGGCTTACAGTTTAAAATGGTCGCCGCGTGCTGCTTCACATTTTGAAGAAATCTGTGATTATATTGCAAAGGATTCAAAATATTATTCTGCTCTTTTTGCCAAAAGAGTTATCTCAATTGTTAAATCTATTCCTCAGTTCCCTAAAGCAGGGCGGATTGTTCCGGAATATAACGATGAGAATTTGAGAGAAAAAATTTATGAGAATTATAGAATTGTCTATCGTATCAAGTCTGAGGTTATCGAAATTGTTGCAATTTGTCACGGAGCAAAACGGTTGATCCTGAAGGAAGGTCTTTTGTGAATATCAATGAGAGAGAAGAATTGAAGCAGACAACAGGAGGTTAAAATGTTTGGATTAGGAATGCCTGAACTTGTTATTATCCTTATTATTATTGTTGTGCTTTTCGGTGCAACCAGATTGCCGGAGATTGGAAAGGGGATCGGACTTGCCATAAAAAACTTCAAAAAATCGACCTCTGAGCCGGATGAAATTGACGTGACCCCTAAAAAAGATTCTGATAATGCGGATAAAGCAGGAGAAAAGAAATAAAAGGGTGAACAGAGGACCTGTATCTGAAATAGATCTCTCCGCCCTTCAACATAATCTTGAAATTATCCGCAGGATTGCCGGCGGCAGGGCTGTGATCGCGGTAGTCAAGGCAGATGCCTATGGGCATGGGGCTGTTCAGATTTCAAGGGAACTGGCGTCTGAGGGCGTATCGCATCTGGCTGTAGCATATACTGAAGAGGCGAAGATACTGAGGGAATCCGGCATTAATGCAAGGATACTGGTATTGTTTGACCGTATTGATGTTGCTGATTATTTTGACTATGCTCTCATCCCGGTGATTTATGATGTGGCTGCTGCTGCTGTATTTTCAAAAGAGGCAAAAAAGAGAAATAAAAAAATCCACGTGCATCTTAAAATTGATACAGGTATGGGACGAACAGGATTTACGCCTGATAAAGCTGTTTCAGCCGCTGTTTTCATCTCGAACCTGGAAGGCATCGAAATCGAAGGGCTCCTCAGCCATTTTTCTGAAGCAGATTCAGGTGATAATTCCTACTCTATGCAGCAGCTTGGAGTTTTTAATCAGATACGAAGAGATATTCAGGAAAAAACAGGCCGGAAACTGCTTGCTCATATGGCAAACAGCGCTGCCATCCTTTCTTTGCAAGATGGCTTGCTGGATGCGGTCAGGCCGGGACTTATCCTTTATGGCTATTCACCCTTTCAGGACAGCTATGGACTGAGACCGTTGATGAAGATAAAGACAAGGATCCTTTCCCTAAGGGGATTGCCGGCAGGAACGCCAATCAGTTATGGCAGGTCATTTATTACAAAGAGGGAGAGTAAAATAGCTGTTGTCCCTGTTGGTTATGCAGACGGGTATAACCGGCTATTTTCCAATAACTCCGATATGCTTGTTCGGGGTATGAGAGCGCCTGTGGCAGGTAGAATTTGTATGGATTTGACTATGCTGGATGTTACGGAAATCGCTGACGTTTCAGAGGGAGATGAAGTAGTCCTTCTTGGCCGGCAGGGCGGCGATATGATTACGGCGAAAGAGCTTTCCTCAAGGATAAATACTGTCCCTTATGAGATACTTACCTCCCTGGGAAACAGGGCAAAAAAGGAATACCTACATTGATTAAGTGCATTGAGCGGTTCGGGGGAAAAATTATTACCTTCTCAGAGGAACTCGGTCGTATTCTGCTTTTGTTGTTCTCTACATTAAAGCAGATGCTGCTGCCGCCCTTTGAGCTTAGAAATACCATCAAACAGATGCTTGAGATCGGGGTAAGGTCCCTGCCTGTTGTTTTGGTGACAGCTATTTTTACAGGAATGGTCTTTGCCTTGCAGACCTACACCGGGTTTAAAAGGTTCGGCGCTGTAGAAATGGTAGGGACTGTTGTAGCGCTCTCCATGACAAGGGAACTCGGCCCTGTGCTTACAGGGTTGATCGTGGCAGGCCGTGCCGGCGGTGCAATGGCTGCTGAACTCGGCACGATGAGGGTGACCGAGCAGATAGATGCCCTGGATACTCTGGCTGCCAATCCTGTAAAATACCTGATCGTTCCAAGGTTTATTTCCGGTCTTTTGATGCTGCCTGCTCTTACAATAGTCGCTGATTTTATAGGAATTCTTGGCGGGTATATTGTAACTGTGGGAATGTTTAAAACCAGCTCTGTGGTTTACTGGGAGAGGACCTGGGATTACCTTGAATTCAGTGATATATATAATGGACTTATTAAAGCCTGTTTCTTTGGCGCTGCAATTGCGCTGATAAGCTGTTATAAGGGTTTTTATACCAGCGGCGGCGCAGAAGGGGTCGGCAAGGCCACGACCGGGGCGGTGGTATTGTCATCAATGACAATCCTGATTTCAGATTACTTTCTTTCTATCTGGTTGTTCAGATGATCCTAAAAAAAGCATTTAGCCACAGATTTACGCAGATTTATACAGATATATCAAAGACTTATGCAAACAGAATGAATCACCTTTTTGTGCTTAAGCACCTACTGTTGGGTGAAGCCTTTTATCTTTTCAGATGTTTGTTTTATCAGTGTCGCTTAGAAGCGCCTACTGTTGGTTATCCGTGTCGCTTAAAGCGCCTACTTTTGGTCATCCGTGGCCAACTGAGGTTTTTAGGATGATACAATTGGTTGATCTGCATAAAGCCTTCGGCGCTAAAAAGGTTTTGCAGGGACTCGCTCTTCAGGCGGCCAGAGGTGAAAGCAGGGTCATTATTGGCGGCAGTGGTTCAGGAAAAAGCGTTATACTGAAGCATATTATCGGTATATTGAAGCCTGACAAAGGGGATGTGTTTATCGAAGGAGTGAATATGGCAAAGCTTCAGGAGAACGACCTCTATGAAGTCCGAAAGAAATTCGGCATGTTATTTCAGATGGCCGCCTTGTTTGATTCCATGAACGTATGGGAGAATGTCGGCTTTGCGCTTGTCAGACAGAAAAATATGAAGCCAAAAGATGTTAAGGAAATTGCGATTGAAAAGCTGAAGATGGTAGGCTTAACAGGGGTTGAGAATCTCTCCCCGGCAGAACTCTCCGGCGGAATGAAAAAAAGGGTAGGGCTTGCACGGGCCATTGTGCATGAACCTGAAATATTGCTCTATGATGAGCCGACTACAGGTCTTGATCCGATAACCGCGGATGCCATCAATGACCTTATAGTGGAGATGAAAGAAAGGCTCTCTGTTACGTCAATAGCGATTACGCATGATATGAACAGCGCATATAAAATAGCCGACAGGATATCAATGCTCTATGAAGGGAAGATCATCCAGACCGGATCGCCTGCTGAGATAAAAAGCACGGAAAATCCGGTTGTAAAACAATTTATTACAGGCAGCGCTGTCGGGCCTATAAAGGTAGAAGGGGTTAATCATGAAAGAATTCTCAGCAGAGCTTAAGGTAGGAGTTTTTGCTCTGGTCATTTTGGCAGTTCTTACTTTTATGACTTTTAAGGTTGGCGGTTTGGACTGGGCCAAGGCAAAGGGCTATACTCTGCAAGTCTATTTCAAGAGCACCGCAGGGCTTGATGAAAAGACGAGGGTAAGGATTGCGGGTGTTGATGCAGGAGTAGTTGATACGATAAAGCTTGCTGACGGCAAGGCAAAGGTATCGCTTTTAATAGAACCGGGTGTGAAGATTTACAGGGATGCAACCGCCTCTATCAAGGCGACCGGGCTTTTAGGGGACAAATATCTTGATATCAGGACAGGGACAGCGGAAGCCGGCCTCTTAAAAGACGGAGATACTATAAGCAATGTAACCGAACTCGTTGATATTGATGAACTTGCAAGAAATTTGATAACGGTGTCTCAAAACCTTACAGTCTTTGCCGAATCTGTTAATGATGTTATCGGTACGGATGAAGCGAAAAATTCTTTGAGTCAGACGATGGTAAACCTTAGGGATATCACCTCAGATATGAGGCAGATGATTTTGGTGAATGACCATAAACTCAGGAAAGCTCTTGATAATATCAATGACCTTACGGCCTCGATGAGCAGTTTCATAGAAGGCAACAGAGGGTCTCTGAGCAGCGTATTGACGAATATGAAGGATTTCTCCGGGACTCTCAGGGCTGACGGCCCCGAACTCGTAGAGAACCTGAACAAGGCCACCAGAGAACTGAAGGCTATGGCAGAGGAGAGCAGACCGGTAATAAAAAGCGCTATGTCCTCAATGGACAGCATTGCAAGACAGATTGACAAAGGTGAAGGCTCGCTCGGCAAACTTGTCAGGGATGACCGCCTCTATGAATCGCTCAACAAGGCTGCTGAAGGCGTCAACAAGACTATCTCGGCAGTCGACAGGTTCAGGACGATTATCACCTTCCAGGGAGAATATCTCACGAAACCAAAGGACGGCAAGGGGGCTTTTTATGTCACCTTGCAGCCCAGGCCGGATAAATATTATATTTTAGGTGTTGTCGGCGACCCTGTCGGCAGTATTACTTCGAAAGAAACGCTTACTACACCACCTGGCACGCGCATTAAAGAAGAAGAGATGAAAAAACGCATGGAGTTTACCGCACAGTTTGCCAAAAGATTTGGTGCCGCCGTGGTAAGAATCGGACTGACGGAAAACACCTTTGGGCTCGGCGGAGATTATTTCTTCAATGCTGAAAGGGGCAGGATAACAACGGACATATGGGATTTTTCGAATGAGGAAAAGAGTTCCAGAAATCCGCATGTGAAGGCAGGGGTGGAGTATTTTGTCTTTAATAAGTTATTCTTAAGCGCAGGCGTGGATAATATTTTAAATAAGAAATGGCGTGGAGGTTATGTCGGCGCCGGAGTAAGGTTTGAAGAATAGGATTTCAAATATCTCTTCGGCATACTCCCCAAAATGCCGGCAAAATGAGAATGCGTAGAAAAATAGGCGAAATACTGCTTGAAGCAGGAAATATAAGCTCTGAGGATATAATCAAGGTACTTGATATTCAGAAGGCCGAGGGGATGAAGCGGAAGTTTTGCGAGATCCTGATGGAGGATAAAGACGTTGCTGAAGGGGATATTTTCAGGGCGTTGTCTGCGCAATATAATATGTCTCTCATTACTATGGAAGATTTCCCCGAAGGACTCCTGCTTGAGAAAATTTCCTTTGATTTTCTCGATAAAAACCTCATTTTACCCCTTCAATTGAAGGATAATGTTCTGAAAATAGCGGTCGGAGACCCGACAAATACCGAAGCAATAGAGTCTCTGAAATCTTCCTATGAATATGATATATCTGTAGTTCTTGCCAGAAAATCAGAGATAGTCCAGCATCTCAAACTGCTTCACGGATCAAGAAGCGCTGTAATGAGCAGGTTGATAGAAGGTACGGCTGAGGACGAGCTATCAGGGACTGACCTGACAGGAGAGATAAGCCACCTGAGAGACCTTGCACAGGAAAAGGGGATAATACAACTGGTGAACCTTCTCATGGAAAACGCGGTAAAGGACCGGGCAAGTGATGTCCATGTTGAACCGGGTGAATTCAGTGTCAGGGTGCGTTACAGGATTGACGGCGTACTCTATGAAAAAGAGACCCTTCCCGCGAGAATGTACTCCGCTGTTTCCTCGAGGATAAAACTGCTTTCCCAGATGAATATTGCAGAGAGAAGGCTGCCCCAGGACGGCAGGATAAAGGCGACGTTTGCCGGCAAGTCCATAGATATAAGGGTATCCACAATTCCCTCAATATACGGTGAGAGTGTTGTTATGAGGCTTCTTGACAAAGAGACTTCATTCATAACACTTGAGGAAATAGGCTTTGACCGTACGCTCCTTGATATTTACGAGGAGGTCATAAAAAAACCCTATGGCATGGTATTAATTACAGGACCCACAGGAAGTGGTAAATCCACTACGCTTTATGCCTCTCTTGCAGAGATCAACTCATCGGAAAAGAAGATAATAACAATAGAAGAGCCTGTGGAATACCTGATGCAGGGCATCACTCAGATACAGGTAAGGCCGAAGATCGGTTTGACCTTTGCCAATGGCCTCCGGCATATTGTGAGGCAGGACCCTGACATAATAATGGTCGGGGAGATCCGTGATATGGAAACAGCGGGCATCGGAATCCATGCTGCGCTTACCGGGCATTTGCTCTTCAGCACCCTCCACACAAATGATGCCCCCGGAGCAATTACAAGACTGATGGACATAGGGGTCGAAAATTATCTGGTTGCCTCTACCCTGATATGCGCAATAGCCCAGAGATTAGTAAGGAGAATATGCCGGCACTGCAAGGTGAAACAGGATGTCTCTGAAGATATTTTGAAAAAACTTGACAGCAGCGTAAGAGAAGTTTGGGCAGGAAGCGGCTGTGATTATTGTTCCGGCACCGGATACAGGGGCAGGATCGGAATCTTTGAAGTATTGCCTGTAGAAGATAAAATCAGGGAACTTATCATGCAGCGTGCAACAGTGAAGGAGATTAAAGACAAGGCTATTTCTTTGGGTATGAGGACACTCAGACAGGACGGTATAGAGAAAGTGAAAAAAGGGATTACCACAATAGATGAAGTTTTAAGAGTCACTCAGGTGGAAATATGAAAAAAAGGGCCGATTCACTATTCACTATTCACTATTCACTGTCTACTGAAAAGGGGATCGCCCTGATGATGACGCTATGGGTTTTAGTGCTGCTGAGCATCATCTCCCTGAATTACTTCAGGTCAAACAAATGGAATTCCGCCGCTGCCAGAAACCTCAAGGAAGAGACGCTCTCTTATTACATGGCGATGTCGGGTTATCAGGAAGCCGTCAATTATATACTGGCGGATAAAGACCCTTCTATTGATTTTATCGACAATGAAGGGAATTACTGGACAGATATGGAAACACAGTCTGTAACAGGCAAACGAATAACAGAGTCAGGGGAAATAGAGATAAAGATCATCGATGAAAATGCCAGGCTGAACATCAATTATGCTGATGAAAACCGCCTCAGAATGCTTTTTGCGCATACAGGTATTCCCGAGGAGGCCATAACCGGGATGGTAGATTCCATCATGGATTGGAAAGACCCTGATAAATTACATCATCTGTCCGGAGCTGAGGATGAATACTATGAAGAGTTGGCAAATCCGTATAAAGCAAAAAATATGTTCTTTGACGTCCCTGAAGAACTGGCCCTTGTCAAAGGAATGAATCCCGAATATTTTAAGGATGGGGGCGAAGGAAAAGCATTACTGCCCTTAATCACCACTTTCGGCGGTAATATTATCAACATCAATACAGTCTCGAAAGAGGTCATGCAGATGCTGGGGTTTGCTGATATTGAGATAGAGGCGATCCTGAAGCAGAGGACCAGGGAAGCAGGCGGGTGGAGGTTAATACCGGCGGAGTTTCTATCTAAGGGGTTAAACGCGATCGTCTCACAGAATATCAGGGTTGAGGTGACAGCCAGGCCGAACAACAGCAATCTGGCCGTAAGGATCGTCGCAGTTTTAAAGAGAAAACCTGAGGCTGCGGGATATAAAGTCCAGACAGTCTATTGGAGAGAAAATGCCGAAAATATTAGGGGTTAATATAGATTCCGGAAGTCTCCATGCTTCCCTGATAGATTCCACCTTCAGATCAGTAAAGCATATGAAGTCGGAAAGGTTGGGTCTTCCTGAAAACAGGGATGAGAGAAATACTGCAATGCTTGCTGCGCTGATGAAATGGCAGAAAGAGTATATGCCGGCAGGTGTGGTGTTCGGCTTGCCGCTGCAGTATTTTTCCTGGCGGACCATTGAGATGCCGGCGATGAAAAGGGTCGATATGACAAGAGCTCTATTTTTTGAGCTTGAAAAGTATCTGCCTTTGCCTATGGACGAGTATATCTATGATTTTCTTCCCACAGGCAGAGGAGTTACAGCCCCCAATATGCTGAAGCTTATGGTCTTTTCGATAAAAAAAGAGCTTCTGAACGGTTTATTGAAAATTGCAAAAGATGCGGGGATGGAGATACTCTCTGTGCGCTGCAGCACAACTGATATTTTATGCGGCGTCATGGATATTGCAGGAGAGAAAAAACTGGAAGGCATCTTTGTGAACTCAACGGATGATGCATATGAAATCGCAGGTCTGCATGATTCAAGGCCGTTATACATAAAAAGAGTTCCAAAGACTGCTGACCTGAAAGATGAACTGGAAACGCTGGCCATAAATTATCCCGGACAGTTGTATGTTACAGGTCAGGTAGAGCAATCTGTAACCGGCAAATTCAACAGCAGGAAGTTCCAGATACTTGCCCCTGATTTGCTCGCCTCATCTTTTGTGAAGAAAACATATCTTAATCTCAATTTTTTGCCGGAAGAATTTATTAAACAGAAAAAGGATTATTATCCCTATATTATAGGAGGACTCGCAGCAGCAGCTATTTTGGTTTTTATCCTTACAGGAGTAACGGCCTGGTATAAAGACCGGCGTGCTTTGGAAGAGCTGGAAGCAAAGCTGTCGAAGCTTAAGAACAGGGCCTCAGGGGTAATTGAAGTCCGGAAAAAATTCGAGTTGTTACAGAACGACAGGAGTGTATTGTCGGACTTCCGGAACAAAAGCAATATTTCAGTCAGAGCGCTGAATGAGTTAAGTAAAATACTGCCCAAGGATGCGTGGCTTATCAGTATTTCTATCGACGATAAGGGGAAGGTTGAGCTGGAGGGGTTTGCAGCCAGGACTGCGGAACTTGTCGTGGCCCTTGAAAAGTCAAAGGCATTTAACAATATCTCTTTTTCCGCGCCTATTACCGCACGGAACGGAGAAGAGCGCTTTGCCTTAAAGATGGAGGTCGGGGAATTTTGAAAAGAAACAGATATATTATACTTGTGTTATTCTTTGTTTGTTCCGTGTATCTGTTTGAGCTGTATGTTTTGTCGCCTGCAACCGAAAATAACCGCGAGTCTTTGGATAAAAAATACAAAACACTTCAGCAATATGAATATGTTATTAGCGGGTCCGGGACTATTGAAGATGAACTCAAGGTCCTTATTGCCGGGATGAAAAATATTGAAAAGAGACTCATCGCTGAAAAATCCGACTTTCTGGCCTCGGCGAGGGTGCAGAGAGAAATTAGCGGACTTGCCGGCAAAGCAGGCCTGAATATAGCCGTTACCCGGCCTCTTAATGCCGTGAAATTGAATGATTACAGCGCCATTCCCGTATATTTTGAAGGAAACGGCAATATAAAACAGGTGAGCGAATTCCTGAAATCAGTTGAAGCAAATCCTTTGATATTGAAAATTGATAAATTATCGCTTAACATAACCAATATGCAGAAACCGGACGAGTTGAGGTTTAAAATACAGATATCGGGCCTGAGCAGGATATGATAAGAAAACTTTTAATACTCGGGGCAGCGCTTTTTTTGTTCCTGTACACTGTCTGGAATTTTTATTCTGAAGCCCTCAGGTACGATCCGATATCCGCAATTTCAGTAAAACAGCCTAAAGTGAAGGAATCGGAAGCCATCGTATCCGGGTATAGTCCTGCATGGTCCGTAAAGATAGTGGAGAATAACCTTTTTAGTCCGTCCAGGACGTACAGTGAGCCAAAGCCGGTTCCGGTAAGTGTTCCTGCGCCGCCCCCTCCGCCCCCTCCCATAAGGCCGGAACTGGCGCTGAAAGGGATTGTATCAGATACGTTTGGAGAATATGTAGGTTATATCGAAATAAATAAGGCAAAGGCGGCGCCTATGAGAAAAGGCGATAAGATTGAAGATATTGAAGTCGTTGATATATCTTCACGGAAAGTTGTGTTACAATGGAATGGTGAAAAAATAGAAATGAGCATGGAAAAAATAAAAACAATTGATGATCCGAGGTATAGAAAATGAATTTTAAACTGCCTGCAGTTTTCCTTCTTTTTTTACTTGTTGTTTCCTGTGCTCCGAAGCAGGCCATAAAGCAAGAGGAGCAGCTAATCCCGCCGACGGCTGCAGAAGGGCTCATCCTTCCTGATATCGAGCAGAAGAAAGAGATGAAAGAGGAGAAAAAACCATTGCCGGAGGTTGAGAAGAAGGCAGAGGAGCAGTACGTCATGCTCAATTTCGAAAACGCCGATATCGAGACCGTTATAGCGACTGTCAGCGAGATGCTGAAGATAAATTATATCCTTGCCCCGGGTGTTACGGGCAAGATCACTATACAGTCTTATAGCAAAGTGCCCTTGAGCGAACTGTTTAAAACTTTTCAGACAGTGCTTGAGTTCAACGGTTTTACAGCGGTAAAAGACGGCAGTTTTTATAGAATAGTGCCTATTGATACTGCAAAACAGCAGCCGTTAAAGATAGACGCCGGGAAAAAGGCTGAGATACCCAAGGATGCGAGCTTCATAACCCAGCAGATCCCTCTGGAATATGTAAAGGCAAGTGATGTTGCCAATATCGTAAGAAACCTTATGCCGAGGGGGACTGATATTATTGTCTATGAACATACCAACATGCTTATTATTACAGCGCCTCCGTCAGGCATGCTGAAGTTTATGAAGCTTCTTGAGACAATTGATATCCCTGCCACAGAGCGCGACGCGATAAAAACCTTTGTTTACAATGTGGAGAACGGCGAGGCAAAGAAACTTGCGGAGATATTGAAAAATATTTTTGGGAAGCAGAAGGGAGATGTTGCTCCGCCTGTTAAATCCGTTGCTCCGGCTACCCCGCCTGCGCCGGCTCCGGCGCCGTTGAGGCGGCCCGTGCCTGCCGCTATCGCACCCCAACCCGGAGTTGCCGTCCTGGAAGGCATAGAAGGCTATGTTGAAGGCGAGGTGCTTATAGATTCATATGACGATATCAACGCCCTGATCATTAAAGCAACTCCGAGGGCCTATCTTACAATCCTTGAGACCCTGAAGAGATTAGATACCCAGCCGAAACAGGTATTGATAGAGGTGCTGATTGCGGAGGTTTCGCTGACTGATGAGACAAGTCTGGGATTGGAGTGGGTTTTAAAAGGGAAAAGTCGTGCTTTTAATAAAAACTTTGATTTCCTCGCAGGAAATGCCCAAACCCCTTTGACTTTTCTTGAGACCAAAAAAAATGAAAAGGGTGAGATTATCGAATTCAAGACAAACTTTGTGCCTGTAGTTGGATCCGGACTTTTTGCGAATCTGATTAGTACTGATCAATTTAATGTTCTTATAAATGCAGCCGCTACCACAGGCAACGTCAATGTGCTTGCAAGCCCTCACATTCTTGCCCTCGACAACAAAGAGGCGAAGATCGAGATTTCTGACGAGGTGCCTGTGGCCACCTCGATATCCCAGCCGCAGACAACTACAGATAATACGATATCTAATGTCCAGTTCAAGGCAGCAGGAATAATACTGACCGTCACCCCGCATATCAATGAAAAAAAGCAGGTGACCTTGAAAATATCTCAGGAGGTAAGTGAACCTGGGAAAGTATACCCGATCCGCGGACAGGATTACCAGGGCTTCACGACTCGAAAGGTTAATACCACAGCGATTGTTCAGAACGGCCATACGCTGGTGATCGGAGGAATTATTACTGAAACAAAGGGATATTCACGCTCAGGTATTCCATTTCTGAGCAAGATACCGCTTTTTGGATATCTGTTCGGAACGACAACCGATAGTGTCAGAAAAAAGGAACTGATTCTTATGGTGACCCCTCATGTGGTTTCAAATCATGAAGAGGCTGATCTGCTGACAGCGGAATATATGAACAAGGTGAAAGATCTCAAAAAGAAAATTGAGAAACGTCAGAAGGATACACAGGCTGATATTCATACTCACAAACACGGAGAAGAGGAAAAGAAGGACTGACTACTTGTAATGGGTAATGTCAAAAGTTTTATGAAAAAAAGAGATATAAATATATGGTTTTTTCACCCTCCCCTTAATCCCCTCCCCTCACCAACAGTAGGGGCCTTAAGCCAGGGAGGGGAAATAGAAAGAGACATTTCAAAATCTTTCCTCTCCCTTGAGGGGAGAGGGTAGGGAGAGGGTGAGAATACTTGCTTTTAAAGCTTTTAGCATTAAAACTTTTGACAATACGTTGTAATGAAGCAGGAGGCAGCATATGAATGAATTGATTTTTATAGTAGAAGAAGATGTTGATGGCGGCTATAATGCCAATGCCCTTGGGTTATCGCTATTCACCCAGGGAGATACTATGGACGAACTGAAGCTTAATATTAGAGATGCAATAAAATGTCATTTTGACAACGAAGCGGATATACCGAAGATCATAAGACTGCATCAGGTAAAAGAAGAAGTCTTTGTCTATGCCTAAAAGGACTGACACTTTAACTTATTTATACCTGCCTTTAACCCAAAAAATGCAGTTAAATAAAACCACAGAGTTCACAGAGGTATTTTAAACTTTTAAAAGACTTTTAATTTCAAGCAATTCTCTGTGTTTTCACTCTCTATATTTTGAAAATAAACAAATCTGCCCTTGCATAAAAGAGTGCACAGAGAAAATTATAAAAACTGATGGTTTCTCTTTTATTGTCAATATGTTTCTCTGTGTTCTCTGTGGTTAATTGCAGTTTTCGGGTTAATTCAGCAATTCCTCGACTGTTATCAAGACCGACTCGCTGAGTGCAGCAAGGTTATACCCGCCTTCCAGACAGAAAATATAAGGGATGTTTTTCTTTGAGGACAATATCTCTTTTACAATGTTTTTTATCCCTTCGTTTGTTACCCTGATTCCGGCAAGCGGGTCTTTTGCGTGCAGGTCATAACCGGCAGATACCAAAATAATGTCCGGATCGAATTTATTGACCAGTCCCGGAAGAATATCCTGATAAGCCACAAAATAATCCTCGTCTCCTGCGCCCTGAGGCATCGGAATATTATATGTGTATCCCTCGCCTTTTCCCTTACCACGCTCTGAACCGCTGCCGGTGCCCGGATAATGCGGGTACTGGTGTGTGCTGAAAAAGAAAACTGTATCATCATTTTCGAAGATATGCTGTGTGCCATTGCCGTGGTGGACGTCAAAATCAATAATAAAGACCTTTCCGTATCCTCTTTTCTGCGCGTATCGTGCGCCAACTGCGATGTTGTTGAATATGCAGAAACCCATTGCCCTGTTCGCCTCTGCGTGATGTCCCGGAGGCCGCACAGCGCAGAAAGCCCTATCGAGTCTGCCGGACTTGCAGCCTTCTACGGCCTCTATTACTGCTCCGGCAGCGTAGAGGGCGGCTTCCACCGAATTTTTTGAAATATACGTATCAGGGTCATAATAGCCGGTAAATTTCATCACCTTTTCAATGTAGGAATTGTTATGGACAGCAAGTATGTCGTTTATATCGGCCTTGAGGGGTTTCATATGAATAAGTCTGTCCCGGATATCGGACTTCTTCAGGGTGTTGTTTATCGCGATAAGACGGTCTTTTGATTCAGGGTGTCCGGCAGGCATTTCATGAAGGAGAAAGATATCGTCATATATGTATCCAACCTTTTTCATGTAATGATTTTATCATGGGACCGCAAGAAAAGAAAATAAAAAGGAGCCTCGTGCAAAAGTCAAAAAAGAACAAAAATGTCATTCCGAACAAAGTGAGGAATCTTTTGAAGTCAATGTGTTACAAGACCTCTCACTTCGTTCGAGGTGACAAAATGGGGACTTTTGCAAGAGCCTCACAGGGCAGGATTTCTCCTGCCCTTATAGCAAAGAAATGCTGATGCTTAAAATACGCCTTTTACCCTGCCTGTTTCTGTGTCAACATCGACCCTTCTGTATGCAGGATCAGAGGCAGTGCCCGGCATCAAGGTAATCGAACCTGCAACCGGCACAACAAAACCTGCTCCCTTATAGGTCAGGATGTCTCTGATGGAGAGCTTCCAGCCTTTGGGAACTCCTTTCATGTTCGGGTTGTCCGAGAGGCTGAGGTGGGTTTTCACCATACAGGTACCGAGCTTTGCTATCTCAGGGTCTTCTTCCATCCGCTTGGCCTTAGCCAGCGCCTCAGGTGAGTACTCAACGCCGTCTGCGCCATAGACCTCTGTTGCGATCAGTTCAATGCGTTTGCGAAGAGGTGTTGAAAGTTCGTAGAGGAATTTAAAGTCATTAGGCTCATTGCAGGCATCTACAACAGCGTCAGCAAGTTCCAGAGCCCCATCTCCGCCGTATTGCCAGTGTTTTGAAAGAGCGACCCTTGCTCCGGCAGCCTCCGCAATTCTTTTGACAGCGTTGATCTCGTTGTCAGTGTCAGTGTAGAAGGCGTTGATGCAGACAACCGGATTGATCCCGGCTTTTTTCACGACATTTACAAGATGGATAAGGTTATCGCAGCCCTTTTCGACCCATCCTACGTTTTCGCCTTTATACTCCGCCGGGAGCGGCTTGCCGGGAACAGGGATCGGAGCTCCCCCGTGGCATTTCAGCGCCCTGATCGTTGCAACAACTACTGCCGCGTTTGGCTTAAGGCCGGAATACCTGCATTTAAGGTTCCAGAATTTCTCAAATCCGATGTCAGCGGCAAATCCGGATTCGGTAACATTATAATCAGCAAGCTTCAGCCCGACTCTGTCTGCTATGATCGAGGACTGTCCGATAGCGATATTGGCGAAAGGCCCTGCATGGACGAGGACCGGTTGCCCTTCGATAGTCTGCAGGAGATTCGGGTTGATCGCTTCAACCATCCAGGCGGTCATTGCGCCTGCTACGCCGAGGTCTTCGGTTGTAACCGGTTTCCCGCTTTTGCTGTATGCGACAACGATTCTGCCCATTCTCTCACGCATATCCTTGAGGTCTTTTGCTACCGCAAGGATCGCCATAACCTCTGAGGAAACAGCTATTGCGAATCCTGAGTTCATCATGAATCCGTCGGTCTTGCCGCCCTGGCCGATGGTTATGTTTCTAAGCGCTTGAGCGCAGAAGTCCATGATCCACTTCATCTCTACATTGCGTGGGTCTATGTCCAACCTCTTCAGGTTGCGTTTTGAAAGCTGGTCATCGTTGTAGTTGAATTCGTGCTGCATGCGGGAGGTAAGGGCGACCATTGCAAGGTTGTGCGCGTTCATAATAGCGTTTATATCGCCGGTGAGTCCAAGGGAAAACGGAGTCAGCGGTATGCACTGTGAGAGTCCTCCGCCTGCAGCCGAGCCTTTGATGTTCATGGTAGGCCCGCCTGAAGGCTGGCGGATGGCAGCGATGACCTTTTTGCCTCTCTTGCCCAGTCCCTGGGTCAGTCCCATGGTAGTGGTGGATTTTCCTTCTCCCAAGGGGGTAGGGGTGATGGCGGTAACATCAACATACTTGCCGTCGGGTTTATTTTTGAGACGGCTTAAAATCTTGTTGAAATCGAGCTTTGCTACGTAATGTCCGTGCGGGAGAAGCTCCTCTTTTTCGAGGCCCAGTTCCTCGCTTAACTGGTACACTGTTTTCATGCGGGATTCTGATTCTTCTGCTATCTCCCAGTCAGCATGTTTTGTTGGATCAAGCGGCATACTATTCTCCTTGGAAAAATTTATTTATACATGCAATGCGGATAATGAATGAATTAATAATTTGCCTGCGCTTTTTATAGATTAATCATTCATCCCACGAATGTTAAGCCTTGATATTATACGAATTTCCTGAGTTTTTTCAATATATAAAAAAAAATTATATTAGTTGCTGTCTTCAGGATATAAAACGCTCTTAATATAATTCAGTTTCGCCTTGACAGCTTCTGCGTTTTTCCCGAGAATATTGATATGCCCCATCTTTCTCCTGTTTCTTGTTTCCTTTTTGCCATATAAATGAATCTTCACGCCGGGTATTGATAAGATTTTCTCAAGTTCCAGGTCATCTGTACCCTTGCCGAGTATGTTCAGCATTGCAGAGGGGCAGAGAAGTTCCGGCTCAGTCATCGGCAGGCCGCATATCGCCCTTAATAGCATCTCGAACTGGGATATATCGCAGGCATCCATGCTGTAATGGCCGGAGTTATGAGGCCTTGGAGCGAATTCATTTATGAGCAATTCATCATCTTCAAGCAGAAACATCTCTACACACATGAGGCCTACAAGGTCAAGGGCCTTTGCAAGATCGGATACTATCTCACAAGCGCGCCTCTTTGCCTTTTCGCTGATATCGGCAGGAGCTAAAGTGTAAAAAAGTATTCCCATGTCATGGATGTTTTCAACAATGGGATAGAGGACAACATCTCCTTTTTTGCCCCTTCCGCATATAACAGAGATTTCTTTTGTAAAGGGCACATATTCTTCTGCTACCAGCTCCTGCTTAAGCTCCTCTTTAATCCCTTCATAATCAGAAAGGCCCTTAATGATATAAAGTCCTTTGCCGTCGTAGCCTCCTGTGGATGTCTTTACGACTAAATTCCTGCTTTTTATCAGAGATGGAATTTCTGAGCCGTCTTTAAAAATCGAGAATTTCGGGACAGGAAAGCCCTTTTCTGAAAGATAAGTTTTTTCAGATGCCCTGTTCTGCTTTATGCTTAAAATCTCAGATGAAGGGAATACCGGAATGCTTTTTTCCGTCTCTCTGACTACATCAATATCTACATGCTCAAATTCGTATGTAGCAATGTCGCACTCCTTCACAAAAGCAGAGACCTCAGCAGGATGAAAGGCCTTGTCGGCAACCTGGGCTGCCGGGCCGTCCAAATCAGGGTCAAGAACTATGGAGCTATAGCCCATCCTTCTGCATTCAAGGATGAACATCCTGCCGAGTTGTCCTCCGCCGATAATACCTATTTTAGAGTCTGGATAAAGGTCCATTTATGCCAAATCATCGCTATTTATTTTCATGTCTGATACATGCTGCCTGAGTCTTTCAGTATAACCAATCACCCGTTTCTGTATCTCAGGATATTTTATGCCAAGAATTCTGGCTGCAAGAAGGCCTGCGTTTTCTGCATTGCCAATGCCTACTGTGGCAACAGGTATGCCGGAGGGCATCTGGACAATTGACAAAAGAGAATCAAGACCATTAAGCGCAATAGTCTGAACAGGAACTCCAATAACAGGCAAGGGGGTTTTTGATGCGGTCATGCCCGGCAGATGAGCAGCTCCGCCGGCCCCTGCTATTATAACCTCAAGCCCTCTGTCCTTTGCTTCTTCTGCATACCTGAACATCTCATCCGGTGTTCTGTGGGCTGATTTAATGGAGATTTCATATGGCACTTCCAATTCCTTCAGTATATCAGCCGCCTTCTTCATTACAGGAAGGTCGCTTTTGCTGCCCATTATTATTCCTACCAATGGTTTTGTCATCCCTGCTCCTTTTTGATCTTTTGTTCCGGCTGCCATTTGAGCTGAAATTCCAATTCCTCCTCCGAGGATCCGCGCTCATGTTCGATGTTGATAATGGCGGTTGGCGGTATGGAAATTCGCTCTCCTGCCACCTGAATTCTAAATCGCCGGCCTTGTTCAATGCAGTCAGCAAGTCGTCGCAGCTTTTCAATGAACTGTTTTGCAGGATAGTTCTTTTCAATGTCGCGTTTGGGTTTTTTCTTTAGCGCTGCCATCTGGACACCTCCATGCTCCTGAGCTATTGCGCGTTAATCATCTACTGTCTGTGCGCATCTTATAGAGATAATTTATTATACACAATCAGCGTAATAATGGCAGTCAATTAACCTATAAAAAGCATTTGGCCACAGATAAACGCAGATAAACACAGATAACCAACAGTAGTCGCCGCTTAACCAGAAGTAGGGGCTTCTAAGCCAGCGGGTACTGTTCCTTCTAAGCGAACAAGAACTTATGTTCAATTCATATTTCACCTTGCAGGTGAAATATGAAATTCTTGTAACTCATTTGCTTAAAGCACCTACTTTCGGGAAAAATCCGCGTTAATCTGCGCAAATCAGTGGCTAACTGCCGTTTTTAGGTTTATGGAAACATAAACATTAAACATAGGTAACTACTCA
>CAMTXX010000083.1:0-19813 GCA_947085825.1 uncultured Nitrospira sp.
AGAATGATCACCGCCAGGTCCACCTCCTCCGGCACCTGCTCTACCCTGCGGTAAGAACATATGCCTTCCACAGAATCATCTTTCGGTATTACGGGAAAAACGGGACCGCTGAAACCGCCGACAAGAAGGTTTTTAAGCACCAAACCGCTCGGGGTGTCCGGGTTGGTTGAGGCGCCAATAACGGCAATACTCTTGGGATAAAGGATTCTGCATACCCCTGAGGAGCAGGCGATGTGTTCTCTCTGGGCTTGTCGCTTCAAGTACTCATCCTGCTGCCTCAGGTCAAAGGTCAGCTCATAAGTGCCCTCGTACTGCAGCTTGCCCGTCTGGAACCCGCTATCCTCGAATACAGCGAGCATCTTGGTATTTTCCGGCAGTACATGGGCAACAAACCGTTTGATCCTGTATTTTGGCGCGGCCGCAGCCAAATGTTCCAGGAGCGCCGTACCGATTCCCCGCAACTGAATCTTATCCTCAACAATAAAAGCGATCTCGGCGGTTCGGCGATTAGGGGCAAGGAACCACCAGCCGATTGCTACAATCTTCTCGTCCTCCCCCTTATCCTTGAGCGCGCCGTAGGCAAAAACATCCGGGGGGTTGTTTGCCGTAAAATAATCAAGTTCCCGTTCGCTGATATAGTTCTTCATGAACCCGAATCGCAGGTATCTCGTGAGGGGACTCAACCGATAGAAAAAGGCTTTCAGCTTATCGCGGTCCACCGGGGTAATCGGTCGGATCTTGATACTCTGGCCGTCTCTCAGAATGACTCTTATTATCGAGGGTTCAATATCTATTCCCGTCATTTATATCCCCCATAGGAGACTGTCGAGAAGAGTCTCGCCTTAAGGCGAAGTCGCTGCCTGCGGTAAGAAGAATTGAAATTAGAAAAACTGGCAGGTATTATATGGCGGAGAGGGGGGGATTCGAACCCCCGTGAGGACTTTTGGCCCCCAAATCGATTTCGAGTCGATCCCGTTACGGCCGCTTCGGTACCCCTCCGCAATCAAATATATCTTAATAACTTCTGTCTCGTCTCTCCCGGAAGAAAGCCTTGAGCAAGCCAGAGCTTTCCTCTTCCAGAACCCCTCCCCTCACCTGAAAGCTGTGGTTCAGCTTCCGTTCAGAGCCAACCTGATAGAGGGAAAGGACCGCGCCGCCTTTGGGATCCAGCGCGCCAAAAACCAGACGATCTATCCTGGCCTGGATGATGGCGCCGGTACACATCAGGCAGGGTTCCAAGGTTACGTAAAGGGTGGCGCCGGTTAGTCGGTAATTCCCTCTCCGGGCGGCAGCCTCGCGAATCGCCAGGATCTCCGCGTGGGCAGACGGGTCGGCCAGTGCAATCGGGCGGTTGTGGGCCCGGGAGACAATCTCTCCCTCCATGACCAACAGGGCGCCCACCGGCACCTCTCCGGCCATCAGGGCTGACTTTGCCTCCACCAGCGCA
Organism: uncultured Nitrospira sp.; assembly: GCA_947085825.1. Classification (GTDB taxonomy): domain Bacteria; phylum Nitrospirota; class Thermodesulfovibrionia; order Thermodesulfovibrionales; family UBA6898; genus JAOUFP01. The sequence goes on from CAMTXX010000083.1 coordinate 1,448, forward strand.
ACGCGCATGAAATCTACATCAATATCCATTTTGTTGTCAACAGCGAATTGCCGGGGAGGAAAAGCCAACGATTCACCCCCTATTCGCGAAAAGGGCGAACTCCATCTTGTCGGAGGGACAGGCTTCAATCGGATACCTTTGACGGTTGCAATAGAGCGCGTCCATTTATCGCGTCAGCACAACCAGCGAGGAAACCTGACCTCATTCACCCCGGATTGTCAAGAAATAATCGACGAGTATTCGGGGTCGCCGTAGATCGTATCAGCGTGTGCTTGCAGTTGGAGATCGACATCGGCGTATTCCCTGATTGGCGGGGCGTGAGCTTTCGGCGGCGGTCTTGTTCTTGCCAGCCATCCTTCGACAGGCTCAGGACTAGCGGCAACCGTGCATGGTGAGCCTGTCGAACCATGCTGCTGCTGATCCGCATGGCGCCATTGCATCCCCGCTTTCGCGGGGACAAGCTTTGGGCAGATCAAGGGATCAGCCTCGTAGATTTTTTTGAATAAGCCGCGCCCAGCTCCGCCGGAATATCATTTCAGCCCCCTGTGGTTCGAGGATACAGGGAATGACGTCGTCGCTGCCTTCCTTCTGCCGTTTTCCCCGGGAGACGTTGCTAAGGCCAGGAGGTATTCGTGGCAGCAGGCTTTACATCCCCGATCAGGTCGAGGACAAGCTTCACGCGGGCAAATCCGTTGTGCAGGTAGCCCCCGTATCAGGTACGGGGCAGGCTGCATCGAGGTAACGATAGATCACTTGCTCGATATAGGGCCGCCAGAATCCGCATTGACGTGAAAAAAGCTCATCATATATCCTGACGAAGGTCTCAAAAAAATCCTCCACGCAGCGGCTATTTCATTTTAGTTTTGTGATATTATCGGTGTAAGTAGTCGTCAAGGCGCACCGGGGCGGACAACGGAGGAGAGACAAATGAATAAGAAATACGACAGCGATGGCCAGGGTCTGGCCGATCTGGATCAGCTCATCGCGGAGATCACGGTCGATAGCAGCGATGAAGACGAACAACTCTGGGCGTTCCGGCAGACTTTCGAGGATGACGTCTCCGTGCCTTCCAATTTAGCCAGAATATCAAGGCGGGTGTTGAATTCGTCCTCCCGGCCCTCCAGATAAAACTTTACCCCCTGAGAGAAAAGCAGCCCACCGCGGATGATCATGTCGAGGTAGATATCGATCTCCCCTTCCAGGTCCTTGTTTTTGAGTAGATCAAGTTTCAATTTCGTCCTAATCTATCCTGGGCGTCGTCCTCACGCCAGAAGCTCCGTGATGAGCGGGGAGATAAAATACACGAGGATGAAAAGCCCGATTCCGACCCCGATGGCCCTTTTGAGGGAGAGGGGAATGGCGTTCATCACCGACTCCCGGAGGCCCGTAATTACAAGGAGGGTGATGAATCTCCCTGGATGAAGATGACCCCCATGGCGGCCTGCCAGGGAAGCTTCATGCCAACGATAAACTGAAAGGCGACCACGGCGTTTAGTCCCATCCCCGAGGCCAGGGCAAACGGATAGTTCGTCAAAAGGCCCATCGCAATCGAAAGCAGACCCGCAGCCAGGCAGGTGGCTGCCAAGGTAGGCGCAAAGCCCGGCCCCAGATCCTTCAGATCGGGAATGCCGGCGAAATTGAGAATGGCGGGATTCACGAAGATGATATAGGCCATGGTCATGAAGGCGGTCAGCCCGGCAATGATCTCCGTCTTTACGGTAGTCTTGTTTTCGCTTAACTTGAATAATCTCTCCAACATATTCCCCCATTACTGAAAGCTATTCAGCCAAAAACAGGACGTCGGGGGGTGATAGTACAAGCGCCGGATAAAAGCAACAGCAAAATAGTCCTAACCTCAGCAGATAATTTCTATTTACGCTTGTTATCATGATGTTATAAAGTACGCCGAAAGATGGGTAAAGGAGGTGCTGGAAATGTCAGCCATTCTCTCTGATAACAGCTCCACCCTTCCGTTCCGGGAAGAAAACAACCTTTTCTGTCATGATTTGCCCTCCACGCCCTTGGCCGGAATGGGGAAGGTTTTGGTCACCGGCGCCACCGGTTATATCGGGGGACGATTGGTCCCAGAACTGTTAGCCCGGGGGTATAAGGTGAGGGTTATGGTCAGGGCTCCTTCTCCGGCATACGAGGAGTTATGGCCCGAGGTTGAGATTATCGCGGCCGACGCCCACCAATTAGATCAGCTTAGAAGTGCTTTAAATGGCATAGATACGGCGTATTATCTGATCCATTCCCTACTGTTGGGAAGCAAGGAATTTGCCGCAGCCGATGTCCAGGCGGCGGTTAACTTCAGGATAGCAGCGGAAGAAAACCGCGTCAAACGGATCATTTACCTAGGGGGGCTGGGCGATACCCACTCGAAACTATCGTCTCACCTGCGAAGTCGGATCCAAGTGGCGGAGGAATTAAAAAAAGGGAAGGTTCCCGTGACGATTCTGCGGGCGGCCATCATCATTGGCTCCGGCAGCGCTTCCTATGAGATTATTCAGCATCTGGTAAAAAACCTCCCCGTAATTCCAATTCCCCGCTGGGCAATTAACAAATGTCAGCCCATCGGCATCCGCGATGTGATTAAATATCTCGTCGGGGTATTGGAGATTCTGGAAACATCAGGCCAGTCTTTTGACATCGGGGGAAAGGATGTCTTGAGTTATTACGAAATGTTAAAGATCCGGGCAGAGCTGTTGAATAAAAAAAGAATTTTTCTCCCATTTATTTCCTTTATTCCCCTTTATTCTTTTGTGGGCGGTCTCATTACCCCGATTCCCGCCCCCATTACGCGCTCCCTGATGGAAGGACTAAAAAACGAGGTGGTCTGCCAGAACAATACGATTCGGCAATACCTCCCCTTTGAACCCTTGACCTATAAAGAGGCCATCATCCGCGCCATGAACCGGGAAGAGCAGGACCGGATTTATACCCGTTGGTCCGATGCCTATCCACCGGCCCATGAATTGGCCATAAAGATGCACGAACTTAAAGATGTTCCCATTTATACGAGTAACTATAGCCTCCGGACGAAAAAAGAAGCGTCCGCGTTATTCCGGTGTATCTGCACCATCGGCGGAAAGGAGGGCTGGTTTTCCCACAATTGGATCTGGCAGTTGCGGGGGATCATAGATAGAATATTGCTGGGAGTCGGGTCCGCCCGGGGAAGAAAAAGCCAAAGCACGCTCAGGATAAATGACGTAATCGGTTTTTGGCGGGTGGAAGACCTGCAAGGCAATATTCGCCTCCTGCTCCGCGCGGAGATGAAAATGCCGGGGAAAGCCTGGCTGGAATTCAGGATTCAGGAGGAAGAAAACGCCAGGAGGCTTCACATAACCGCCTATTATCAGGCCGAGGGGTTATCAGGCAAAATTTACTGGTATGCCTTTTTACCTTTTCATAAATTTCTTTTCAGTGATCTGATCAGGCAGATCGAGGAGAGAAGTGTTTCTTCGGTGACGAACTAAAATAGTAACTGCTCAGGCGTTTCGGCTGAAGGCTGGCAACTGCTCAGGAGCCAGAATTCCGAATAGATGCAATGATACGTGGATAAAACAAACTGCTGTGCCTTTTGCCATACAATCAAGTCTCGAAAATCCTTAGCGGGCTTTCTTTCCATTCTGACTCCTGGCTCCTGGCTCCTGACTCCTGAATACCTGAATAGTTCCATCTGATTTATCCTCCCAAGCCTTGAGCCTATCTACCTGAGTAGTTGCCTGCTTACGCACCGCACACTCGGTCGCGGCCGGCGTGTTTGGCATTATAGAGGGCATTGTCGGCTTTTTGGAGCAAGTCACTGGCTCCGGTGAGATCCTCCGGAAAAGCCGCCACCCCCAGGCTGATAGTCAGTCGTCCGCCCGGCTGGGTCTCGGCATGGGCAAATTGATTTCTTCCCATCCCCGTCCGGATCCGCTCGGCCATTTCCATCCCGGCAGCCTTTGAGGTTTCAGGCATGATGATCAGAAACTCCTCGCCACCGTAGCGCGCGACAAAATCGGTCTCACGCGCCTGGGCTTGCAATAGTCCGGCGACTTGACGCAGGATCACATCGCCCTGGGGATGGCCGTGGGTGTCGTTATATTGCTTAAAGTAATCAATGTCCGCCATGATCAGTGATAGTGGATGATGGTATCGCTGGGCGCGCCGTAATTCCTCCTGCAACCTCTCTTCCAGCGCGCGGCGATTGTGAAGACCGGTCAGCGCATCTGTTATCGAGAGGCGCTGCGTCTCCCCGTAGAGCCGGGCGTTCTCGATGGCAACTCCCACCTGGTGGCCGACGGCCTGGAGCAACGCCACCTCCTCCGGCGTAAACTGATGACGGACGGCGCTCCCCGTGCCCAAAACGCCTACCACCCGGCCCTTGGCGCGCAGCGGCGCCACGGCCAGCGACTTCAGACCCTCAATCATGACCAGCGCGCGGGGATCGGTGGCCGGGTTCTCCACCACCAGGGGCTCCCCCGACTCGGCCACCCATCCAGCAAAGCTCTCGCCGCGCTTGAGGCGGGTCAGTTTCTCCACCGCCTGGGCCGGCAGACCGTAGGAGGCGGACAGGACCAACTCGTCCGTCTGGTCATCCCACAGGTGGATCGCGCCAAACTCGGTTCCGGTGAGTTGGCAGACTTTCTCCAGGGCTCTCTGCATGATCTCCTTCAGGTCGAGGGATTGGCTTACCGTGGCCGCCACGTCATTCAAAGCCGCCAGGTCCCGAGTCTTGGCGGCGAGGCGTTGCATCATGCGGTCAAAAGATGCGGCCAGTTCCCCGATCTCGTCCCCGGTGACCAGGTTCACCCGCCGGTTGAGGTCCCCCTCACCGATGGACTTGGTGACCTGTAAGAAGCGGCTCAAGGGCCGAAGGACCATCAGATACGCGAGGCCGATAGCCGCCCCGATGACTCCGACCATAGTCGCCAGCGCCCAAAGGAAGAGTTCCTCCAATGTGGCTGCCACCTGCCGATCGGCAGCGGCCAGAGAAAAGTCTGTGATCACCTTGCCCAGCACTCGCCCCTGATGGCAGCCCTGGCAGCGGGGCCCATTGAGGGAAGGCCTGGCCACCCGCAGAATGCGCTCCCCATTCCGGGAGGGCAAAATAAGCGTTTGCGGCCTTTCGGTGAGAGGGCGGTCGTGGCACGCCCGGCAGGTGGGATCGTCCATAGAAAGGATGCCGCCTACGTCCCCGGCAGCCGCGGAGTGTTTGATCTCTCCCCGCTTGTTGAGGACGACCACACCCTTGATTCCCTCGCGGTGATCAATGGCCCGGAGTACGCTGTCCATCTCGGTCGGGTCTCGGGAGATCATGGCATTCTCCAGACCGGCCTCGGCCACGTTGCTTACGTGGATGGCAAAGTTACGGTAGTCTTCCACCATTCGGTGGCGGGCATTAATGGTCAGCAACAGCAGGGACAAGCCCATGATAACCGTCAGAATACCTGCCAGGCCCAAAGCCAGCTTCATTCGCAACGTCCAGCGCATCATCCTCCCCTTTTCCGACCCCCGACCCACCCCAAGGGGCAGGTTGTTTCACGATTTGATTAATTCAATTACCTTCCGAATCCGGGCGGCCTTGTCCTTTTCGGCGTTTTTCTCGTAAAAGGACTGGATGGTTCTCAGGTAGGCCAGAAGCGCCCTCTTCCAGCCGTTCTTCGAGGCCGTATCGATGGCGTTCTGCAGGGTATTTTCGTCCTGGTATCCGGCGGCAACAACCACGCCGGTCGCCACAAGGCGGGAGAGGGGGTTCTCTATTTTAGCGAGGGCCGTGCCGATTACCCGGATTTCACCCTTCCGGATGGCCTGCAGGGTATCCCGGTACTGTTCCGGGATCAGGCTGCCATCCACCCGGGGGAAGGCCCCCTGCAGAAAGAGGAGATAGTGGCGATTCTCCGCCATCGTACCTATATCCGCCAAACGAAGATATTCCCGGTCCGGGACAGGTTCCAAAACCGCCGCATGGAGGGCGCTTCTGGTCAGGTAGGCCTTGGCGAGGATGTTAATATCCCCGCTTTTTTTGATCTCCTCTTCCGCCTTCTGGAAGTGCAATTCGGCCATGTCGTCTTTGCCGATCAGGAAATTCTGCTTGTAGTTCTCCAGGTAATTGAAGCTGGCGAAGGTCCAGGAGGGGATCTCCACGGAGGCGCAGCCGACGACAAGCAGGATGATCAGGGGCAATAGTCTTTTCATGGCAGCTTGATCTCGGGTTGTTTGCGGAAGGGGATCTTCTTGTTTATATCATTCACCATGTCGTTTATCACGCCCATGGTGCTGTCCAGTTCCTGGCGCAGACGTTTCAGGTTGGTGGTGGAATCGGCAATGTCGGCGGTAATCTTGTTTACGTTGTCGAGCGAGCCTGCGACCTTGTCGAGCTTCGTCAGGGTATCCTTAAGAATGCGGTTTACCAGGGGCAGCAGGCCATCCCGGCCATAGACCCCCTCGTCCGTTTTCTGGGCCATGTTATCGACCCTTTTCAGAATCGCCTCGACCTGGCCCGTGAGTTCTTTGGTTTTCCGCAGAGATTCATGGACAGCCTGGACACCTTCCCGGTCATTTACCGCCATTTCCAGCAGGGAGTTCCGTGCGGCCAGCTTGGCCGTGAGTTGTTCCGAGTTCTGCAGTATTTTACTTACCTCTCCCTCGGGCGAGGAGATTTGGGCCATGGTCGTTTCCAGGTGATTGGCGATCTGGGTGACCCGTTCCAGGAGGGGTTGAACCTTCTTGACAATCTCCGCGATGTTGTTGACGGCGATAACCTCCGGGACATATCCCGCCGTCAGGGGCGGGCCAGGCGGGTCGGGGCTGGAAACGAGCAAACGCGGGGCGCCGATCAGGGGTTTATCCACGATAAATTGACTGTTTTGTCTGATCCATTTTACATGCCGGTCGGGAATCCGGATTTTAATGATGACCATGCCCGCCGGGTTGAGTTCCAGGGCGCCGATCTTGCCGATCTTGAAGCCGGAAAAGATGACGGGCATACCCTCGGAAAGGTCGTCGCCAGTGCGGGAGGAAAGGGTCAAGGTGTGGACCTTGGCGAAGAGATCCTTCTTATAGGCGAAAAACCCCAGGGCGGCCAGGAACAGGAGCAGCGAGCAGATAACGAAGATGCCAACCTTTAATTCAATATTACGCGCCATGGCCGGTATGATACCTGTCTTTCAGGTGGGAAAAATCGAATATACGGCATTCCGTGTAGAGATCGTCAAGCATCGCCAGGTGATCCATCAGGAACGAGCCGTCATTTTCCCCGGGCAAGAGCAAGAAAGGCCGGTCGATGGCCAGATGGGCGTCCGGAACGGCGCAGGCCCGAAGAAGCATCACCAAAAAACGCTGCCGGTCGTCCAGAGCGGAGGGCCGCAGTTGGGCGATCGGCGCCAGATTAAAACGTTCCAAGTTGTCGAGGGCCAGCCGGCAGGCCCGGTCTTCGGGCATGTTCTGGTGGTACTGTTTGATCAGAGAGATGTTCAGCCAGTTATCCAAATTCGAAATCAAGGGGACCTCCGGCGAGACGATTCCCAGCGTGCGCCGCCGGATGCGGGCGTATTCACCCACCGCCCGTCCCAGAATCTCCTCCGACGGGAAAAAATCTAGATGAATCTGAGCGCTAATGTTACCACCTCGATCGTTACAATGGCAATGAAAACCTTCAGCATGCCGTTAAGCACGGCGATAGGGATGCTGGTAAGCTCGCGACCCGCCTTGAGGCCGAACCAGATCGGGATCAGGGTGATGAAAAAGCCCAGGGTGACGGCCTTGAAGGCGAGGAGCGCGAGATCGGAAAATTCTATGGCCTGCAGCAGCAACTCGGACTGCATGTCCATGGCGACCCCGAAGATGAGCCGGGAAGAGAGAATGCCGCTGAGCAGGATCAGGAGGGCGGAATAACCGCTCAGGATCGAGATGGTAAACATGCCGACCAGCACCCGGGGCAGATAGAGGTAGTCGATGGGATCTATCCGGAACATCTCCAGGCTGTGCAATTCCCGGTTCACCTTCATGACGGCGATTTCCGTATTCATGGCCGCCCCGGAGCGGAGCGCGATCAGGGCCACGGTGGAGAGCGGCGCCGCCTCCGTAATTACGAAGGCCATGATCAGCCTCACCAGGGTGTCGGTAAAGCCCAGTCCCTTCGCCAGGTTGATCCCGAGGCCGATAAAGATCACCCCCGTGAGGACGGCGATGAAGCTGCAGAGCGGCAAGATCTGGACGGCGGTGAAATAAAACTGGGTAAGAATGACCCCCCTGACGGCGCTGTTGTAGGTCCGCCGCTGGAACATGCGAGAGATGACCTGCAGGGCAAAGGAGAGGGTATCCCTGAGACCGCGGGAGGAGTTGATGGTAGTTCTCCCTATTTGTTCAATCAAATCTCCCCCAACCCCTCTTTGCTAAAGAGGGGAGAAAACCCGCTCTACTCATAAATTTGTCGCACACCCCCAGCGTCTGAACCCCTAGCAAAAAATCTTTCATAATGCTATATAAAAACGCCCGTAACTACCTGTTGCGGGGCGGGAAATGATAACGGCCAGGTACCGGGACATCAACGCAGGAGAAAATAAATGAAGATTGTCAGATTCATTTCAGAAAAAGGCGAAGAACTTTGTGGCTGTCATCTTGGTGGCAGCGAGGCGGATGTTATCGAGGAGGATTTATTCAGCAATTACAAACAGACCGGACGCCGGGAAAAAATCGGGCGCCTGCTTGCGCCCATTGTGCCGATGAATATTCTGGCGGTGGGACTCAATTACCGGGATCATGCGGACGAGACAGGCATGTCCTACCCGGAAATCCCGGTTCTTTTTCTCAAGTCCACCAACGCGGTCATCGGCCCCGGAGAGACTATCCTGCTTCCCGCGGTGGGACCGGAACGGGTGGATTACGAGGCCGAACTCGCGGTGATCATCGGAAAGAGGGCCAAGAACGTTCCGGTTGACCAGGCCAGGGAATATATCTTTGGCTACACCTGTGCCAATGATGTGAGCGCCCGGGACTGGCAGATCGAGAAGCAGAAGAAACAATGGTGCCGCGGCAAGAGCTTTGATACCTTCTGTCCCTTGGGACCCTGGATTGTGACGGCAGATGAGCTGCCGGAGCCGAACAACCTGGGCATCAGGGCAATTCTCAACGGGGAGATATTGCAAGATTCCAATACGAACGAAATGATCTTCCACATTCCTACCCTGATCAGCGACCTGAGCCGCTCCCTGACTCTCCTTCCCGGTACGGTTATTTTGACGGGCACCCCCAAGGGGGTTGGCTTTACCCGCAAGCCCCCGGTTCTGCTCAAGGATGGAGACGTGGTCACGATCGATATTGAAGGAATAGGACTGTTGACTAACCCGGTTCGGAAGGAACAATGAACAACGATCAGTGATCGCAGTTGCTTCATAATATAGCCAGTTGACAGTTCTGTAGTCCTGTTTATAATATGGCGTGGAATTTAAAGAATCGCATTGGCAGGGCGATTCCCTTGAAGAAAATTTATTAACCGGCTATTCGTGGAAAGGAGTAGGATTCAAAGCATGGAGGAAGACATGAGGAAAGATCATAAAAGCAGAAAAACATTTGTGATGTTTTTGGTGGCCTTTTTGGTCGCATTTTTCATTATTTCGCTGGTGGAGGTGTTGCGCTCAACCTTCTCCCCGATTGTGCCGGAGGTCCAGACCGTCTCGGCCGTATCCACGAAGGAGGCAATCCGTCCTGTGCCCGGGGCGCCTTCGTCTTTTGCCGATCTCGTTGATCGTCTAAAGCCGGCGGTGGTGAACATCAGCACCACCAGGGTGGTTCGTCAAGGCGGGGGCGGCGCCCCTCGGTCGCCGCTCGACCGCTTCTTTTTCGGCGATGAATTCTTCGAAAAATTTTTCGGCGATATGCCTAAGAGGGAACACAGACAGCGCAGCCTCGGTTCGGGTTTTATCATCACCCCCGATGGCTATATCTTCACCAACTATCACGTCGTGGCGAAGGTCGATAAGATTGTGGTGAAACTGTCGGACGGGAAAGAACTTGACGCGACGGTGGTCGGCCATGATGAGAAAACCGACATTGCGCTCATCAAGATAAAGCCGAGCGGATCTCTACCCTTTGTTGAACTGGGGGATTCCGATGCGGTCAGGGTGGGCGAGTGGGCGCTCGCGATCGGCAATCCCTTCGGTCTGGAGCATACCGTCACAGCGGGGATCATCAGCGCCAAAGGGCGGGTGATTGGCGCCGGACCCTATGATAATTTTATCCAGACGGACGCCTCGATCAATCCGGGTAACAGCGGCGGGCCTCTTTTCAACCTGGAAGGCAGGGTAATCGGCATCAACACGGCGATTGTGGCGCAGGGACAGGGGATCGGTTTTGCCATTCCCGCGAAGATGGCGAGGGATATGCTGCCGGATCTGAGAACAAAAGGCAAGGTAACCCGCGGCTGGCTGGGCATATCGGTGCAGGATTTGACCGAGGACTTGGCGAAGAGTCTCAACATCAAGGATATCAGGGGCGCCCTGGTCGCCGATGTCTTCAAGGGGGATCCGGCGGATGTGGCGGGTATTGTCGCCGGTGACGTGGTCGTGGAGATCAACGGGCAGAAGATAAAGGATGCCCATGAATTGCTTGTTACCGTGGCCCCTTTTAAGGTTGGGGCGAAGGTGGAGCTGAAGGTCCTCCGCGAGGGAAAGGAAAGGGTCTTTACCGCAACCATTGCCGAAAGAAAAGACCGTCCGGAGTTGGTCGCTAATTCCTCTCAAGAGGAATATGGCCTTGCAGTAAGCGATATTACCCCCGAGATTGGCCAGCAACTGGGGGTCTCCCCCCGGACCGGGGTGGTGATCGTGGAAGTGATGGACGGAAGCCCGGCGCAGACAGCGGGACTCAGGCCCAAGGATATTATTATCCAGGTGGATAAGGTAAGGATCAGCAACCAACAGGAATATCTGGCCGAAATGGGCAAGTTGTCCGAGAGAAAGTCGGTGATGCTTTCCATTAAACGGGGGAAGGTGTCCTTCTTTGTGGTGCTGCGGCGCTGATATGCCAGGGTCGGGAGAAAGGGCGGAGAGGGAAGCCTCTCCGCTTTTCCACATCTATGAACTGCTCGACGGGCATTTCGGCGACCTTGACTGGTGGCCGGCTAAGTCTCCCTTCGAGGTTATCATCGGCGCCATCCTCACCCAGAATACGGCCTGGGGCAACGTCGAGAAGGCCATCGGAAACCTCAGAGACCGCCAGCTTATTTCCCCGGAGGCCCTGGTCCGGCTTCCGGAGCAGGAATTGGCGGAGCTAATCAGACCATCGGGCTACTACCGTCTCAAAACCAAACGCCTAAAATCATTTCTTAATTTCCTCTTTGATCTTTACCAGGGGGACTTGGCGGCCATGTTCGCCCGGGAGACCGGGGAACTGCGTCGGGAACTGCTGCAGGTCAACGGGGTCGGAGAGGAGACCGCCGATTCGATCCTTCTTTATGCCGGGTTTCAGCCCGTTTTTGTGGTAGATGCCTATACGAGAAGGATATTCTCCCGCCATGGTATTGTCGCCGCGAGCGCCTCCTACGGGGATATTCAGTCCTTGGTCATGGAGATCATGGCGCCTGACGTCAAAATGTATAACCAGTTCCACGCCCTCTTGGTCAATACGGCTAAATATTTCTGCCGAAAAAAGCCCGTCTGTTCGAGCTGTCCCCTCTCCGCCTTGCCCGGGAACCTTGTCACTGCTCCGTAATATTCCCCCGCGGGAGCGCCTTAGTCAGTAAAAACCAGCCCTGCGAGGGGGGACAATCACGATAAACATAAATAATATCGAAGAGATAAAAGCGATTGTTTCACGTGAAACAATCGCCTGCCCCCGGAGCGCGTCCCTCCATCAATCCCAGGGCCGACGCTGGCGCTCAGCCCCTCTGTCCGGGATGAATTGCTGGTTTGCCGCGGCCCTTTTCCGGGGGAATTTGATATACGGCCTGATCTTCTGGTTAATGCCTTTGCCGGTGCCGTCATAGTTGAGGGTGACGACGGGAATTCCTGTATATTCTTCGATGCGCGGCGCCATTGCCTCCGTGATCAACCCCGCACTGCAAAAGGCCGGGTTGGCCTGCACAAACAAGGATATGTCCGGGTAATGCCGGACCAGGGCGGCAATCTTGATCAAATTGTCGGCGGACTCGCCGCAATTCTGCACGTTCACATGGAAGTGATCGTATATTTCCGTATAATCATGGTGGCTGTCCAGGGCCGGTTCATCCAGCAGCTCGTTGAAGATTTTATAATAGTTTTTTTCCAGTTGATTCACGAGGGCGATCAAGGTTTTGGCATAGATCACGTTCATGAAGCGGCCCTCCATAAACCAGCGCCGGATGTAGGGATTGGCAATAAGCTTGGCAAACTCATTAAAGGGAGTGGAGATAACCTCGCCGCCATATTCTTCGATGCAGCGCACCAGGTCCTGATTGAAGACATCGTTGTCACGGGCGTATAAATCGCCGAAGATGGCGACCTTGGGCCGCTGTCCAGGATTCGTCTCGATCCTTCTAAACAGGCCGATAACCTTGGTCAGGTCGTCGTCTTTGGGTCTGCCGCCGAGCAAGGTGTTGTAGAGGATGGCGAGCGATTGGGCGATAACCTTGTCCGTTGTCCCTTTTTCCTTCTCGTATGGTCTTATCTTGCAGCCGAGCTTGCGCAGCATTCCGCTGAAGAGGTACGCAAAATAGGCCTCGATCGAGGCCTGGACGGAGATATCGGCCAGGGAGAGGTTGCCGATATAAACCTCCACCTGCTCCAGGCCCTTGCCGGCTGTTTCCAGGAGACGCTTGATCTGTGGGGGATACATTCTGATGTTGCAGGCCACATGGCTTTCAAAGCACCATACCGCCGTTTGCGCGGGATCGAGAAAATTGTCTTCAATATAATCAATGTAGCTCTGGGCAATGAGATTGACGGGAAGACATTGACCTTTATTGGCGCGCAGCCCGCGTTGTATGGCCCTCTCCGTGAGGGGAACCAGGCGGGCATCGATTCCCTCTTTGATAAAAACGGCCTCCAGCAGTTTTGCGCTGAGGGAATCGAAGCAGGGGAAAAGCAGCGTCCGGTCCCTTATTCCGGAGATGCCCGGCGAGCCGGCCGGGCTAATATGGAGGGGCGCCGGAGAAAGAGACTGATTAGCAGCGTGATTCCGGAAGGAGCGCAAGGCCGCCTCAATGCGCGTTTCGTAACCCAGGTTGGAATCATGATCATCGAGTTCCAGGATGAGATAGGGCTTGCCATAATCGTCCATGATCCGCTTAAAATAGTCGAGGGCAAAAGAGTCCGGGCCGCATTTGAATGACGTGACGTAAACCGGATAGAGTCCCCTGGTCCGGGCGGTAAAAAGGGCGGCCTTTAAAATCTCGGCGGGATAGTGCCAGTGGATCCTTTTGAGCAGGGGCTCAATTTCGGATAAATCCTCCTCCTCGCAGGGCAGCATATCCTGATAGAAGGTTTTGCTCTGGAGATTGCCCAGGATATCCGGGATGGCCTTGTTCATCGTATTTTGTAAAATGCAGTAGGGTCGGCCCAGGAGGGCAACACTTATCTCCTCTCGGGCGGGCATTTCGCGCTTATAGATGTTGATTAGATTGTCGCGGCCTTCCTGATAAAAAGAGAGGGCGGCCTCATAGGCATTGTAAATTTCCCAGTATCCGGCGGCCAGAATCGGTTTGAGCAGGGAGAACAACTCGATCCTTGATTGGAAGGAACGGTGATTGATCACGGGCATGATTGTTTTGTGTTTCTGCTGCATGCTTTTCATTCCCATCGCCAGGGTCGTGGCAAACTGGGTGCAGTAGCAATAATACCGGTAGGCGTCCTCTTTCGACAATGCCGTCTCCAGATAAACGGGCAGAAAGATATAGTCGCATTTGTCGGCCAGATATTGGACGTGACCCAAAAAAGCGGCCAGGGGCGTGCAAAATTCGGCGCCCGCGAGCTTTTTACCCGCTTTAACGGCATTTTTGTAATCCTCGCCCGTCACGGTTTCTACGCCCAAGGTGGCGAAGAAATGCCTCCACAAAGGCATCTCTTCGGCCAGATATAGGGCGCTGGGAATCCCGATCTTCAGCTTCTGCCTGAAGGACGCCGGTTTCTTTGGTATCCGAAAAACCTTATTTCTCTCCCGGAGCAAATCATAGCGCTTTTTGGTTTTTCCCACATAATGTTTTGTGTCGTAATCCCGGCCGCAGAGAAAACCAAAGGCGACTGAATCGCCTTGCACCGTAACACTAGTGATCTTGCAGTTGTTATGACAGAGTTCGCAGACTTCATTCGTAAGCGGTATCGCCTCCTTGTGCAGATCAAGACTGCGAAAGGTCGAATTCTTAACGGCGCTATCCGCGAGAATCAACGCGCTTCCCAACGCCCCGGTCAAGTGGCAGAAGGGAGAAACGAAGATGGGTTTTTTCAGGCGTTGCTCGAAGGCGGCAATTAACGCCTGATTGCGGGCCGTGGCGCCTTGAAAACATATTCGGCTGCCGATATTGGCTTCGACGGCCACTTTGGCGAGGTAATTTTCACAGACCGAATGCAGAACACTTCCCAGTACCTCATCAACCGAATATCCCTCGGTGAGGTAGTTGTTGATGTCGCGCTCCATAAAAACCGTGCAGCGGTCGCTGGAAATCGGGGAAGGGGTATTGATGGCCCGCGCGGCATATTCTCCCAGGGGGACCCCGAGCCTGATCGCCTGCTCCTCGATGAAGCTCCCGGTGCCCGCAGCGCAAACATTATTCATGACCGAGGAGACGACCATGCCGTTTTTCATGGTAGTGAACTTGGCATCCTGCCCGCCGATCTCGATAATCGTATCCGTTTCGTTATCCAGTTCATAGGCGGCGCGCGCATGGGCCGTAATCTCGTCGATGATCAGGTCCGCGTTGATAATCCGGCCGATAAATTTACGGCCCGAACCGGTCGTGCCGACGCCATGGAAAATAAAGTTGACTTCATGTCTGAAGGCAATATCTTCCAGGGCCTCAAAGAGTGCTTGCAAGGCCTTGAGCGGATAGGCCGAGGTAAGGGTGTAAAGACCAAGGAGCGCCCCCTTGTTTTCCTTGATCAATACGGCCTTCGTGCTGGTGGAACCGACGTCGATGCCCAGATAGACGGCCTGCTGCCTCTCCAGGGGCGCGTAGATCTCCACCTCAACGCCCGCGTGGCCTGTTTTCGGCGGGTAGAGATAGCTCTCCAGGGTGACGAATTCGGGCCGGTGCGACAGAGACAACTGGAGGGGGGGATAGCCGTAGGTTTTTTCTTTTCGTTCCGTGATAAAAAGGTCGTTCCAGCTTTCGTAGTTGTGGCTTTGAGGTGTTTCCTCCTCCAGAAAAAGAAGGGCGGCGCCGATGGCGCCGTAAAGATGACTGTAGGGGGAAACGATCGGTTCCGTCTGGAGAAGGTTGCGGAAATGCTTCACCACCGCCTGATTCATGGAAACACCGCCCGCAATGACCAGGGGCAGGGGGACCTTTTGCTCCGCCATTAAGGTGTCAATTACGTTTTTCGCCAGGCCTTCGCAAAGCCCGTCGCTGATCTGACCAAGGGAATAACCTTCCTGCTGCGCATGGATCAGGTCGGTCTTCGCGAAGACGGCGCATCGCGTCGCAATCTTGGGGGTGTTGCCCTGGTTGCAGAAGGCAAGCCGGCTGAGGCTGTCGATGCTCTTGAGGTTCAGCCGCTTGGCCTGCTGGTCGAGAAAACTGCCCGTACCTGCCGCGCAGGGGGAGTTGGAACGGTAGCGCTCATACTCGCCCTGTTTATTGAAGGTGATGAGCCCGAAGTTCTCGCCGCCCACAAAGAGGATGCTGCCCACGTCTTGATGCTGGTTTTTAACAGCGGTAATAATCGCTATCTGCGTGTCGTAGCGGGAGATGCGGTGAAGAATCTCCGGGCCGGACATCGTCGCGGCGATGCCGCCAATTCGCCGTAGATCAACGTTATTGAGCATGGAACGCAGGGTTTCGCTGATGGCGCCCTGATGAAATTGATAAAAAGAGCTGACCACTGCCCCCTTTTCATCAATAACGGCCAGCGAAACTGCGACAGAACCGATATCTATTCCCAGAATGTTTGGCATATTTATCCCTATTTCGGGACCTTGGCGAGGGGAATCCCCAGGGCCTTGGCCACTCCGTGGCCGTAGTCCGGATCGGCCTTCAGGCAATTGCCGATGTGGCGGACCTTGATCATCCCCGGGGCATCGCCCAGCGCCCGGGCGGTGTTTTCGCAGAGGACCTGCTGCTGGGCGGGGCTCATGAGGCGGAAGAGTTTGCCGGGCTGGGTGTAGTAGTCGCTGTCGTCGTCGCGGAAATTCCAGTTGGCGGCGTCTCCCGTCAGTTTCAACGGCGGCTCGGAGAAGCCGGGCTGTTCCTGCCACTCGCCGTAACTGTTGGGCTCGTAGCCGAGGGTGCTGCCATAGTTGCCGTCCACCCGCATGGCGCCATCACGGTGGAAACTGTGGTACGGGCAACGGGGGGCGTTGACGGGGATCTGGTGGTGGTTGACCCCCAGGCGGTAGCGGTGGGCGTCGCCATAGGAGAAGAGCCGCCCTTGGAGCATCTTGTCGGGAGAAAAGCCGATGCCGGGAACGACGCTCGCCGGGTTGAAGGCCGACTGTTCCACCTCGGCGAAATAGTTTTCCGGGTTTTTGTTCAGTTCGAGGACGCCCACCTCGATCAACGGATAATCCTTCTTGAACCAGACCTTGGTCAGGTCGAAGGGGTGGTAGGGGCAGGTCGCCGCGTCCACCTCCGGCATGATCTGCACAGAGAGGGTCCAGCGGGGGAAGTCCTTCTTCTCGATACTCTCGTAGAGATCCACCTGGTGGCTCTCCCGGTCCTTGCCGATGAGCGCCTCGGCCTCCTGATCGGTGAGGTTCTTGATCCCCTGCTGCGTTTTGAAGTGGAACTTCACCCAAAAGCGCTCCTGGTTGGCGTTGATGAAGCTGAAGGTGTGGCTGCCGAAGCCGTGCATGTGACGGTAGGTGGCGGGGATGCCCCGGTCGCTCATGACGATGGTGATCTGGTGGAGCGCCTCCGGGAGGGAGGTCCAGAAGTCCCAGTTGTTTTGGGCGCTACGCAGGTTGGTGCGGGGGTCGCGTTTGACGGCGTGGTTGAGGTCGGGGAACTTCAGCGGGTCGCGGAGAAAGAAGACCGGCGTGTTGTTGCCCACCAGGTCCCAGTTGCCCTCCTCGGTGTAGAACTTGATCGCGAAGCCCCGGATGTCCCGCTCGGCGTCGGCAGCGCCCCGCTCGCCGGCGACGGTTGAGAAGCGCATAAACAGGTCGGTTTGTTTGCCAACTGCGGCGAATATCTTGGCCCGCGTGTACTTGGTGATGTCGTTGGTAACGGTAAAGGTCCAGTAGGCGCCGGAGCCCTTGGCGTGCATCCGCCGTTCGGGGATTACCTCGCGGTCGAAATGGGCCATTTTTTCGAGGAACCAGACATCCTGCAAAAGCTGTGGTCCGCGCGGGCCGGCGGTGATTACGTTCTGGTTATCAACGACGGGGGCGCCGACTCTGGTCGTGAGTTTTTGATTTTCTTTCATCGCTCTCCTCCTTCTTGTAGGTGTTTGGAGTTATGGTCACAGGGTCATCCGCGACCATCTGCTGCCCTATCGCCGAGACAATCCCGGCAATGCCCGTAATACTCCAGGCGTTCCTCGCGCACCAGAAAACCCGTTTTCTCTGTCAATTCAGCCTGATCGACAAAGAGGGGCTCGGGTAATCGCTGATCTTGCCGCAGCGTTGGCAAATCAGATTGACGTGTTCCTCCAGGTTGACTTCGTAGCGGTTTTCCCTCTGGTCGAATTCAAGGGTCTGAAGGAGGCCACAGCGGGAAAATTCCTGGAGCGTCGCATACACAGTGGAGAGGCTCAGCACCTTCGCCTTCTTTTTGCCTTCGGCGTAAATCAGGGACGCGCCGGGATGGAATGGCCGCTTCTCGATCAGCACGTCGATAATCGCCAAGCGTTGCGGGGTAATTTTGAGCCCCTTCTCCCGCAGCCTTTCGAGCATCATTTCCCCGGTCATCTCGATGAACCTCCCCGTGGCGGCAGCGTAGGTACGCCGCGACCCTGGAGAAAGCGGACAATTCAGCGGACAATTCATTTGCTACAAAACCGGGCATATCTATTTGCTGCTAACATACACCTTATCACACACGGCCGGGGCCATTTTCTCAGTTCTCCGTTAACTGTGTCATTGGCAGGGAATAAGCATACTAATAAAATATGCTTATTCCGCTGAAATCGGCCGGCTGTTCTGATCCAAATCGGCCACCTGTTCCGACTGAAATCGGCCGGCCTGTCCGATTCAAATCGGCCGGCCTGTCGGAGCGAAGCGACGCTGGTTTTTGTAGTTCTTTAAGGTGGC
>CAMTXX010000084.1:0-13258 GCA_947085825.1 uncultured Nitrospira sp.
CACCATCCGCCCCGGCGACAGCGTGCTGCAACCGCCCCTGGTGCGGCATGTGGAGGTGGCACATTCGGAGGATTTGGAATTGCTGGAGATCACCAGCCCGGCCGAGTTCCCGACCCGCATGGTGGATGCCCCCGCCTGACCCGGTTCCCCCGGGACGGATTCTGCGCTAGGCTGTGCGCCGCGCGGGCGTGGTGGAACTGGTAGACGCGCCGGACTCAAAATCCGGTGAGGGCAACCTCGTGAGAGTTCGATTCTCTCCATCGGCACCAATAAATTATTTGTAACTGCTTAGGTGGATAGTCTGTAGGTGTTTAGTCTGTCAGCAACTGAAAAACACCGGATAGGGCACGCTTCGCACCCCTTATTTCCGATCGTTTTTGGCTAACAGACTACAGTCTAATAGTCTAAACAACCTGAGTAGTTACAATTATTTTATCTTCGCCCCTTCTTCAACATCTTTTTCCGGCATCAGGATGACCGGAACACCATCTGAGCCTGTTGCAGCAAGGATCATGCCGTTGGACTCAACACCCATAAGCTTTGCGGGCTGGAGGTTCGTTGCCACGACGATCTTTTTTCCCACAAGGTCTTCAGGCGTGTAGGCCTTGCCAAGCCCTGCCACGATCTGTCTTTCTTCCCCTGTATTTACCTGGAGTTTTATAAGCTTGTCGGATTTCTTTACCCGTTCTGCACTCAGCACCTTGCCGATCTTCAGCTCGACCTTTGCAAAGTCGCCGATGGTTATCAGATTCTGCGCTTCGGTTTTTTCTTCTTCTGGTTTTGCTTCTGTTTTATTTTCTTCCATGTCCACCTTTCTGTCTTTTTCGATCCTCGGGAAAAGCTGCTCGCCCTTTGAGATTTTGATGTCATAGCCGGGATTCCATTCCCAGTCAAAGGCCTCAGGCTTATTCTCACTGCTTTCTGACGCTGCCTCAGAAAGGCTTTTTGCAGTCTCCTCAGTAAGCGACCTCAGGCCGAGTTGGGCCCACATTTTCTCAGCAGTCTCCGGCATGAAAGGATAGAGCAATACAGAGGTAAGGCGCAGGGCATTCCAAAGCTCAAAGATAACAACCTTAAGGGAAGCAGGTTCGGTCTTTGCGAGCTTCCAGGGTTCTGTCCTGGCTATGTAATTGTTGGCCGCCCTTACCATGTCCCATATATTATCAAGAATTATATTGAGCCTCAGATGGGCCCAGTTAAGCTCATCATGGACATTATTCGATGCTGTAATACACTGCTGCGGAAGCTCACTTGCTTCGCTGGTATATGAGGCCGGTTTTGCGACCACGCCGCCAAAGTATTTCTCAGCCATCGCAAGGAATCTGCTTAAGAGATTACCAAGGTCATTTGCAAGGTCTGTATTTATCCTGTTTATAAGTGCCTGCTCAGAGAAATCTCCATCAAGGCCGAAAGGCACTTCCCTGAAGAGGAAGTATCTGAAGGCGTCAACACCGTATCTGTCCGCCATAACGTTTGGGTCTACTGCATTGCCGACTGACTTTGACATCTTTCTGCCGTCAACAGTCCACCAGCCATGAGCAAAGATATTGCCCGGAAGCGGAAAGTTCAAAGCCATCAGCATAGTAGACCAGTATACAGCATGAGTGGTGAGTATGTCTTTGCCGACCAGATGATGGGATGCAGGCCACCAATCCAGTGATGAGTGATGAGTGATGAGTGATGAGTTTTCATCCTTTAACCCATTACCCATTACCCATAACCCATTACCGCCTTTAGTAAGATACTTTGTTGCCGAGAAATAATTGACGAGTGCATCAAACCAGACATAGGTGACGAAATTCCCGTCAAACGGCAGAGGGATACCCCAGGCAAGCCGCTGTTTGGGCCTGGAGATGCAGAGGTCCCCGAGCGTGTTATGCCTCAGGAAGCCGAGGACTTCGTTCCTGCGGGTCTCAGGCAGGATATAATCCGGGTTCTGCTCTATATGTTTTATCAATCTTTCCTGATATTTCGACATCAGAAAGAAATAGTTTTCTTCATGTATCTGCTCCACAGGCCGTCCGCAGTCAGGACAATTCCCGCTGACAAGGTCTTTTTCCGTCCAAAACCTCTCATCCGGCGTGCAGTACCATCCTGCATATGACATCTTCTCTATCTCCCCTTTATCTAGGAGCATCTGAAGGAGGCCCTGCACAGTCTTTTTATGTTCTGTATCCGTGGTGCGTATGAAGGCATCACTTGATATGTTCAGCTTCTTCCAGAGGGACTTGAAGTTTTCTACCATTAGGTCTGCCTGCTCTTTTGGCGCGCGGCCCTTTTCCTGTGCCGCCTTTTCAACCTTCCGGCCATGCTCGTCTGTTCCGGTGAGGAAAAAAACCTCGTTGCCGAGGAGCCTGTTATAGCGTGCCAGAATGTCCGCTGCAACAGTGGTGTAGGCGTGTCCGATATGCGGAATATCATTCACATAATAGATGGGGGTTGTTACATAAAACCGCTTATTCATCCTTTTTAGGACCCTTCCGCCTGCGCCTTCTTCTTCTTTTTCTCTTTGCCTCTTCCTGCTGCGGCTCGACTTTTTTCTCAGGGGCTGCCGGAAGATTTTCTGCTTTTTGATCAACCGGGCGGCAAACAATCTCAGATGATAACACATCCAATGGTCCGCCGTCAGCCTCTATTGCTTCGCTGTGTTCGGTACTGGTGACTTTTTTCATGGCTTTTCTGTAGTCTGCGGCGGTTTCGTTCTCATTATATTCATAACCGAGGCAGCACATCAGCCTGCTGCAGGTGCCTGAAAGCTTGCCTGTATTCAGGGAAAGGTCCTGCTGTTTCGCCATCTTTATAGAGATCGGTTCAAAGGAGGTCAGAAAAAGCCTGCAGCATAATTCCTTCCCGCAGATTCCAAGCCCACCGATGAGCTTGGCCTGATCACGTACGCCGATCTGCCTCATCTCTATCCTTGTCTTGAACCTGGAGGCAAGGTCCTTGACCAGTTCCCTGAAATCTATTCTGCCGTCTGCTGTAAAGTAAAATATGATTCTTTTCCTGTCAAGCGAGACCTCTGAGCTGACGAGTTTCATCGGCAGTCCCCTTGTCATTATCCGTTCATAGCAAAAACTCCTGGCCTCTTTCCCCAATTTTTCATTCTCCTCGTTTTGGCGCAGGTCTTCCTCATTCGCCGGACGCAGGATCTTTTTGAGTTCCTTTGAATGTTTTTCGACAAAATGAGCGCCAACCGCCACGTTCCCGAGGCTGAGGCCGAGCTCCGATTCAATTATGACCCGGTCGCCTTTACGAATTCCAAGGTCGTTTGTTTCAAAATCATATATTTTCCCGCAGCTTTTGAATCTGATCCCTACAACATTCGGCATCTCAAATTACCAGTCCTTTTCTTAATAATGACGCAGTATAGTTCCATGTAATTGATTTGTTCAGGTTGAACATGAGCAGTCCTTTTACAGAGGACAATTCCTTGTACATATTTATTATAACCTGCAAGTCTGTAGATTTTCCCAATTTACAGGCATATTCCCTGAGGTCCGGGCTGATAAGCTGTGATCTCTCACCGGCCATCCTGAAGACCGCGGCATCCCGTATCAGGATCAGGACATATTCAAACCATCTGTCCATCTCTTCCCGTGAGGCCCAACTGTCTTTTTCAGCATTAAGCATGCCCTTAAGAAGACGGCTGAACCACGTGATTTCCTCTTTAAGGTCTGATAAAAGTGCAAGCCCGGGCTTTCCCAGCGATAGCAATGCCAGTGGTTCAAGCTCTGAGTCGGGCACTTTTCCCCTGAGGACCTGTTTGCAGGATTCAAGAGAAAGGGTGACGAAATTCACCCGTGAGCAACGCGACCTTATGGTGGCCGGAAGACGGTCAGGCCGCGAAGAGATCAGGATTATCACACTGTCCTGAGGCGGCTCTTCGAGTGTTTTGAGAAATGCGTTTGCTGAGGAAATGTTCATGGTGTCGGCGTCATCCACTATCACGACCTTTTTTCTGCCCTCAAACGGCCTGAAGGAGAGCGCATCATTGATCAGCCGGATCTCATTTATTTTTATCAGCCGGTCCTCAGGTGAGACCAGCAGCAGGTCAGGATGGCTGCCTGCGTCAATTTTCAAACATGATTCGCATTCATCACAAGCATCAATGGGTGATGAGTGATGAGTAATGAGTGATGAGTCTGATTCCGGGATTTTTATGTCCTTTAACCCATTACCCATTACCCATAACCCATTACCGCCTTTCAGGCAGTTCAGCGCTTTTGCAAAATTGATGGCGGTCAGTTTCTTGCCTATGCCGGGCTCTCCGCTGAAGATATATGAACCGGCAAGCCTCCGGCGTTTTAGAATTCCGGTGAGAATTTCGATCGCCTTTTCCTGCCCTATTATCTCTGCAAGTGACATGCGCCCTTACCGGTTCTGCTGTTCTAAGAACTCTGATATTATTTTTATCACTTCCTGATGCACCTCATCCAGACTCCCTGAACAGTCAACAACTTTCACCCGTCCGGGCTCCCTGGCTGCTATCTGGATAAACCCTTTTCGGACTTTTTCATGAAAGGATATATCTTCAAGCTCAAGGCGGTCGCTTTTACCGAGTTCTTTGTTTCGCGCAAGGCCTGTCCTCACATCTATATCAAGCAAAATGGTTATATCAGGCCGCAGTTTTTTGGTTGCCAGCATATCAAGGGAGTCAATGAGTTGCAGATCGAGGCCTCTTGCAAAGCCTTGGTAAGCAACCGTAGAATCGCTGAAACGGTCTGTAATTACAACATCGCCTCTTTCGAGCGCAGGCCCTATGACCTCTTTTATGTGCTGGACCCGCGCGGCGTTATAAAGGAGAAGCTCTGTCACGTGGTCCATCTCTTTGCTCTCTATCGAAAGGAGGAGTTCCCGTATCTTCAGGCTTATCCGTGTCCCGCCCGGTTCCATAGTTTGGATTACCCGGCGTCCTTTTTCTCTCAGATATTCCGCAAGCAGCTTTGCCTGTGTGGACTTGCCAGTGCCTTCTATCCCCTCGAATGCTATAAAAACACCCTTCATCCTAAAAACCTCAGTTGGCCACGGATGACCAAAAGTAGGCGCTTAAGCACAAAAAGGTGATTCACTTTGTTTGTATAAGTCTTTGAAGTATCTGTGTAAATCTGTGTAAATCTCTGGCTAAATGCTTTTTTTAGGTTCACAGGCATTCCTCTTTCAGTCTCATAAGAAGCTGGAATATCTTCAGGGTCTCCTCAACAGTCCTTCCCCCTGTCCCGCAGGAAGGGGTAAGCAGGATGTTCGATAAGATAAGGTCCCTCGGGATATGAAGGGAAAGCTTTTCTACTCCTTGCCGGAAATGTGTTTTGATTGATTCAGGGGTTTCCCCTGCTATCGCCTCTGAGGTCGGGACAATCCCCCAGGCAAGGCAGCCGCCTTTTTCTAAGAAAGCCCTGAATTCTTCAGGATAAAGCGCGAGCGTGTCGGCATAGTCATAGGCATCGAAGTTGATTATGTCAGGTCCGCATTTGATTACCATAGGCCAGTCAGCATTGCCGCAGCAATGGATGCCTGCGATACCGCCTTCGCTTTTTATTGCATCAATAAGCTCTTTCAGCAGTCTCATTGCCTCGCTGTCGCTCACTCCAAGATAACCGGAACTACCCAGTGCGGAAAGAATCGGCTCATCAATAAATATGATCACCTCATCAGCATGCGGTTTAAACTGGTCGAGCTGCCATCTGGTCTTGGCCTTCAGGAGCATTAGAGATATCTCCCTGAACTCTTCATCAAAATATACAGGCTTACCTGTATGGTCTTTCAGTCCGAGCGTAAATGTAAGCGGGCCGGTGACGTGGCCTTTCAGAAGCTTGAAGGTTTTTGTTCTGATCATCTTCAGAAAGGTATGCAGCCCAAGGGCGTAATCCTCTGAAATGGCGATTCTGCTTTCCTCTGTCCAGCTTTCATAGAACCGCTCAAGTTCGTCAGAACTGTTCTTTTCAACCCAAATGCCCTCTTTCTGTTCATTGATTTTCAGAAAGGGAAGGCCTTCTGAGTACTGGGGTATCATCAGTTCCTTGAAAGAAAGACCGGGAAGCTGCGGCCAGAAAGGGATATCGAAGGTGTTGAGTATGAGCATGACCGCCTCCTCTGCATTACGGTGAGGCAGGCTTCCTATCCCTGTTGTTAAAAACGGTTTCAGCGTTTATTTATTCCTTCTTTGATGTTTTGTTTTCTTGAGAAGCTTTTTGTGTTTGTGTTTGCTCATCTTCTTTTTACGCCATTTTACAACATTACCCACAAATCCACCTCCTTTTTTTAAATGATACACGATACATGATACACGATGTGTTTCTTATTCTTTAATCTTGCATCGTGAATCCTGCATCTTGCTATATTCTCTTGCCTGATCCATAAAGGCTTCAAGCTGAATTTCCGTTGTAAGAGATTCAGTTCCGTCATAAGGAATGCTCAAACAGGGTATGTCATACTCTCTCTTGAGTCCGCGCATCAGCCAGTTGACGATAGTCCCGGGCATACAGCCGAAGGGCATGGCATTGATGATGCCTGAGGCCCCTTTTTCTATCAGCTCGATGCTTTTACCCATACTCAGGATGGCCTCACCCTGAAAGGAAGGATGGATGTAAGGACGCGCCTTGTCCAGAATCTCTCTGGTATCAGGTTCGTGCAGGCTTTTTAGAAAACCGTCAAAAACCTTTTCAAATTTGTGCTCTAGCCTCTTTTGCAAGAACCTCTTTAACAGAAGTGTAATCATACCAGACCAGTCTTTTTTTATCAAGACCCTGCGCAGTCCCATAAGATTAATATAGTATATCCATTCTGAAGTCGGGGTAAGATAGGCCTCACCCCCGAGTTGCTCGATCTTTCTTGTCAGGTCTTCATTTGAAAAACTGTTTGACCTCACGAAGATCTCACCCACAATGCCGATAAGGGGTTTTTTCTCCTTATGTCTCTGTATATTTTCAAAATCAGTCCTTGCTTTCTTCAGTACTGCATCAATAATGGCCCCGTTAGCGCCGCGCAGAGAATCGTAAGCCTTTTTAAGATAACGGTTGTATGCCTCATCAGAGGCCCCCTTTTCTTTTTCATAGGGTCTTGTTTCATGCAGGCATTTCAGCAGCAGGTCAATGGCAGTTATGCCCTTCCATGACCTCATCGCAAAGTCTTTGCCTGCAATACTCAGATGTTTATATAAATTTTCGTCCTGATTCGGGGAAAAAACAGGGACATTGTCCAGCCCAAGGTCTTTTATGACGAGCCTGTGAAATACATTGTATTGCCCAAACCTGCAGGGGCCTCCGCCTGAAGGCATGAAAAAGGCTGACCTGTCAGGGTCAAATCCAGGCTCCATGATCTTCTTCACCATGTCGCCTGTGGTGACCGCGCATGGATAACATTCCTTGCCTGAGACATATTTTTTACCTAAATCCACTGCGTCACCGGAAGACTCCGGGAGCACCTCCGAGGAGATTCCGCAATATTCAAATGCGCCTGCAAGGGCAAAGGTATGGTCTGACATGCGCGGAATATAAATAGTGCGTTTATTTGAGAGTTTGTGAGCAAAAATCTTTTTCTGACCTCTGACCTCTGACCTCTGACCTCTGACTTGTTTGTTCGCTATGCTGTCTAAGAAAGCCTCACACCGGGTTATGGCGCCTGCGTCAGCGCTATGGGCGTCCAGTTCCAGGTGCAGCCAGGGTTTCCCTGACATCTCTTCTTCAAAGAATTTAAGGATGAAAGAGTCAGGCCCGCAGGAGAAATTGCCGATAAATACTGCATAAAGCAGAGGGTTTTCCCTTATGATCTTTGCAGCGCTCAGGATCTTCTGGCCGGACCGCCAGTACATATTAGGCCAGTCCCGGTTAACAGGAAAATCTTCTATCGGCAGGAAGTCCATGGGCAGGGAGACCACTCCAAGATCAGCCAGTTTCTTCGGGATATCGAGATTTACCCCTTTGTCAAAGGAATTGTAGGCCCTGCCTGCAATCACAACAGCCCGCTCCTTTAATGAGGAAATTATCTCCCGCCCTTTGTCCTTTATCGCCTTCATGAAATTTTCCTGTTCAGTCTGAGCGGCGCTGAAGGCCCTGTCCAGCTTTGCATTTTTGATATTATAAGGCTTAAACACACGCTTCAGTTCTTTTTTAAGAAAGGCCTCGCCCTGATTCATGGCTACAATAGGGGTGAGCATTTTTATGGATTGAAAAGCCGTCCTTGCCATGTACGGTATGGTCTGCGTGTAGGGACACGCAAAGCCGGTGCCATGGGTATCATCTGCCTTGTTCAGATTAACAAAACTCGGGATTAATAATGTGTCCACTCCTTTATCAAGGAGATATTTGATATGGCCAAGGGCGGCCTTTACAGGAAAACAGGTCTCTGCAAGGACAATTTCAAGTCCTGTATCTATGATATGCCTGTCTGTTTCCGGCGACACCTCCACCTCAAACCCAAGCTCCCAAAGGAGTGTTGTCCAAAACGGCAGATAATCCTGAAAATAAAAGATATAGGGAATTCCTATCTTGACAGGTGATGAGTCTGAAGGCGGTGATGAGTGATGAGTAATGAGTGTTAAAGGCGGTGATGAGTGATGAGTGATGAGTGATGAGTCTTTATGTTTTGACTCATTACCCATTACCCATAACTCATTACGGTCTTTATGCGCCTTCCATAGCATCTCGTTTCTGAAGGCAAACAGGTCGGGGATTTTGTTCTCCTGTTTCTTTTTTCTTACATCATATTTTTCACACCTGCCGCCGTAAAAGAGATGCCCCTTTTCACCTTCTATCCTGATCCTGTTGATCTCGCAGACATTTGAACATCCCTTGCATTCAAAAGATGATATATCATAGGGCCGCCGGGAGAGTTCAAAACCCTTGAAAGCAGTTCGGAGTTCGGAGTTCGGAGTTCGGAGCTGAAAATCTTTCGCTGAACGCTGAACGCTGAATGCTGAACGCTCTTTGATGTGTTCTCTCGCTATCAATGCCATACCTATCGCGCCGGTGACATCGTGGTCCGGCGGAACGATGATCTGCCTGCCGAGGTATTTCTCGAAGGCCGCCACGACCGATTTATTAAACGCAACACCGCCCTGAAAGAATATCTTGCTGCCGATGGGTCTTTTGCCGACAACCCGGTTGATATAATTCTGCACTATCGAATAGGCGAGGCCTGCAAGCAGGTCTTTTTTGTCAGTGCCTGACTGGAGGTTTGACATCAGGGAATTTTCCATGAAGACCGTGCATCTTTCCCCAAGCCTGCAGGGGTTCTGTGAATCAAAGGCTGATTCCTGAAATTCGTCTTTTATTGATATGCCCAGCTTTTCGGCCTGTTCCTCAAGGAAAGAGCCTGTGCCTGCAGCGCAGGCCTTGTTCATCTCAAAATCTATGATAACCCCGTCCTTCAGAGAGATAAATTTTGAGTCCTGCCCGCCGATCTCAAATATGGTATCCACGTCTTTATCAATAAAAGCTGCTGCTGTTGCCTGGGCAGTGATCTCATTTTTGACGACATCCGCGCCTATATAATCGGCGATCATGTATCTCCCAGAGCCTGTTGTGCCCACCCCTGCTATCTCTATCCTGTCGCCTACTTCCTGATATATCTCCTCAAGCCCCTGCCTGACCGCCTCGATAGGTCTGCCTGCTGTCATGAGATAACGCTTGGCAATAACATTGCATTGTTCGTCTATTACTGCCAGATTTGTGCTGATAGAGCCTATGTCAACGCCGAGCCAGGCCCTTAAAGGCGGTGATGAGTGACGCGTGACGGGTGATGAGTCTTTATCCTTTAACCCATTACCCATAACCCATAACCCATTACCGCCTTTAAGGTGTCTTTCTGAAAAATCATCACCCTCATGCATAAGAGGGCTGTATCCTTTTTCAGACCGCTTGTTGAAATTTATAAAATCCTCAAGCTTTTGCAAGTCAAACGTATTTATCTGTTCTTTACCCTCTGACCCCTGACCCTTAACCCCTAACCCCTCTTCCCCCCCCCTGTCCTTCATCACAGCGCCGATCGCGCCCATTACCGCAAACTCCTCAGGCACAAAGAGGTCCTCTATACCGAATATTTCCTTAAAGGCCCGTACCATTCCCTTATTTGCGGCAACACCGCCCTGGAAAGAGACCGGGTAAACCAGCTCCCTGCCCCTTGCAATAGAACCCTTGAAGTTTCTGGCAACAGCAAAGCAGAGCCCTGCCACTATGTCTTCAACCGGGGTTGCTATCTGCTGAAGGTGGATCATGTCTGATTTTGCAAAAACGCTGCACCTGCCGGCGATCCTCGGCGGCTTATGAGATTTCAGACTGAGTTCACTGAATTCCTCGATAGACAGCCTGAGCCTTTCCGCCTGCTGGTCCAGGAAAGAGCCGGTGCCTGCAGCGCACACGGAATTCATATAAAAGTCTCTGGCGCTGTAAGAATCTTCTCCGAGGATGATCAGCTTCGAGTCTTCCCCTCCAAGTTCTATGATCGTCCTGATATGCGGGTATAGCCTGCGGGTTGCATATGCGTATGCAACCACCTCGTTTATCGGTGTTATCCCAAGGATAGAGCCTATCAACCTGCCTGCTGAGCCGGTAAGCGAAAGGGAAAAATCCCTTTCGAGTTCGGAGTTCGGAGTTCGGAGTTCGGGATCTTTAACCCCCATAACGCATAACGCATTACGCATTACGGCCTTCAGCATTTCAAGCGCCACAGGCAAAGGATGCCCCTTATGCCTCTGATAAAGGCTGCTGAGTACGCCGCCCTTATCATCAAGCACAACAAGCTTTACACTTACTGATCCTGCATCAAGTCCTATAAATCTCATAAAAAAATACCTGCCTTAAATAAAAGATAATATTTATAAATTTTAGCATAAATGGCGCAAAGAAGTGCAAATGACGAATTGACATCCCTCTGTCTTTCAGATAAGATTTTTATATGAGAGGCTTACGAGGCCGACAGTAGCAGGCAGTATGTAGTAGACAGCATGTAGTAGACAGCATGTAGGGGGAAAACCCTATCTACTGTCTACTGTCTACTGTTGTTATAACTTTAAATAAACGGAGGTATTGACATGACTACGGCGCTGTTGGAAAAAGAGACTAAAAAACAATACACCTATGCAGACTATGAAAAACTGCCTGAAGGCGCGCCCTATCAATTAATAGGAGGAGAACTAATTATGACGCCCTCGCCTGTGCCGTATCATCAGATAATCGCAAAAAATATCGGATTTGAGTTGCTGAAGTTTAATGAACAAAAGAGGCTCGGAGAGGTTATTTTTGCACCCATGGATGTCTATCTCTCAGAAACCGAGACCTATCAGCCTGATATAATATTTATCTCAAAAGACAGACTCAATATCATAGGTGAAAAAAAGATAGAGGCCGCCCCTGACCTTGTGATAGAGATACTCTCCCCCTCAACCGCTTATTATGATTTAAGACAGAAAAAGCGGGTGTACGAAAAATCAGGGGTGAAGGAATACTGGATAGTTGACCCTATGGAAAAGGGCATTGAGGTTTATGAGAATGTCAATGGAGAATTCAGGCTCTTCAGTGAGGCGCGCGGAAAAGAGGGCGTGAAATCAAAGCTCATAGAAGGGTTCGGGGTGGAGGCGGAGAAGGTTTTTTAAATGGAAAGGATTGAATTAAGTTTACTGAAGGCGGAGCTCAATGCGCAGATAAAGGAGCTCGAAAAGATATTTGCAGACATAGAAGACCGTAAACGAGGCGCAAAAAAAAACAAGGCAAAACTCGAAAGCCTTGCCTATAAGCTTCATAATCTCTACTGTGCCTTTGAAGACCTTTTTAAAATAATTGCAAGGCATTTTGAAAACCAGGTTGAGGATATCGCAAAGTATCATAAAGAACTTTTAAAAAGAATGACCTTCAGGATAGAAGGCGTCAGACCTCAGCTTTTGAGCGGGGAGTCTTTCAATATCCTGGACGAACTGAGGGCCTTCAGACATTATTTCAGACATGCCTATCAGCATGAACTCAGGCATGAAAAAATAAAGCCCGTGATCGACGCCTCCGGGAGAATAAAGCTATTGTATAAAGATGAGATACAGAGATTTCTCGATGAAATAGAGGACTGGATAAATGCAGCAGACCGCGCTGATTGATGAGTACAAAAAAAAGAAAAAAGAAAAGGCAGAGGATTTCAGGGCCGGGTTGCTTTCAAAGATCAGTTCAGCCTTATCAGAACTCTTGAAGACAGTTCATTTTGAAGAAGCCTATATCTTTGGCTCGATCCTGACGCCATCCTTTTCACGGGAATCTGACATAGACATAGCCTTTATCGGACTCAGGGATAAAGACCTTTTCAGTGCAATGGCCTTTCTCTCGGACTATCTCGGAAGGGATGTGGACGTCATTCAGCTTGAGGGACACAGGCTGAGGGAAAAGATAATCAGAGAGGGAACAGCATTTATAGAAAAATTAAAATAATTAACAGGGAGGTATTGACATGACTACGGCGCTGTTAGAAAAAGATAAGACTAAACAATACACCTATGCAGACTATGAAAAACTGCCGGAAGGCGCGCCCTATCAATTAATAGGAGGAGAATTAATCATGACGCCTGCACCAATACCTTATCACCAGATCGTAAAAAATAACATTCAGTTTGAGATGTCTGTATTTGTAAGAGATAAAAAGTTGGGAATTGTTCTTGATGCTCCGCTGGATGTTTATCTCTCAGAAACCGAGACCTATCAGCCTGATATAATATTTATCTCACATGACAGGCTCAATATCATAGGTGAAAAAAAGATAGAGGCAGCCCCTGACCTTGTGATAGAGATACTCTCTCCTTCAACAGCATATTATGATTTAAAGCATAAGAAGCACATTTATGAGCTGTCAGGAGTTAAAGAATACTGGATAGTTGATCCCATGGAAAAAAGCCTTGAACTATATGAAAATCTTAATAATGAGTTTGCGCTTTTCAGCAAAGCCCGGGACAAGGGCCTGGTAAAATCAAAACTGCTCGAAGGTTTCAGCATTGAAACTGAAAAGGTCTTTGCTTCATTCGTAAAAAATTTGAAGTAAGTCAGACGAGGAGGGAAATAAAAAAAATGGGTCTGCGACAAATTTATGGGTAACTGTGTTTCAGTTCACTTAAAGCAGGACGGTTCCATGTTCCCCCTCTTAAGGTAAGCTGAGCGTTGGACACAAATAGTGCTGGACACGGGAAAGTTAGATATGACAAGAAGAAATTTCAGTAATTCCCCCTTAAAAAAGGGGGATAAAGGGGGTTGTGAATACGATATGGAAGAAGAAAGCAAGAAACAACCCCCTC
>CAMTXX010000085.1:0-10056 GCA_947085825.1 uncultured Nitrospira sp.
ATTTCAATGAAATAACTCCCCCTGAAGTAACTCCCCCTTCCCCCTCTTTCCCGAAAGCTTTCGGGATTAAGAGGGGGATTAGAGGGGGCGTTAAGAGGGGGAACATGGAACCGTCCTGCTTTAAGTGAACTGAAACACAGTTACCCATAAATTTGTCGCAGACCCTTTACTTTTCACGAGCTCGTCAAAGCTGAAAAAATTATATAATATAGAATGGATAATTTATGCGCCTTAAATCACTGAATTTCCGGTTTGCCTGCAGTTCTATTATTGTTTCGCCTCTCTACCTTGTCGGCGGCGCTGTCCGGGACCTGCTCCAGGGAGATCAGCCAAAAGATATTGATCTGGTCTGTAAGAATGCGAAGGATTTTGCCTGCCGGCTTGGGGAATGCAAAAAAGCCGCTGTTGTCCCTATGGAAAAAAAGCCCGATGAGCCCTGCTATCGTGTTGTGGACAGGGAAAATCCGGATAATTTTCTCGACATCACAGAGATGCGCGGGCCAACAATTTATGACGATCTTGGCAGGAGGGATTTTACCATTAATGCCATTGCTGCTGAAGTCCGAAAAGATGGAACAATTGGTTCGCTGCTTGACCCCTTCGCCGGAATTAAGGACATTGAACATAAGACTGTAAAAATGATCAGCAGAGAGTCTTTTATTTCAGACCCGCTCAGAATATTGCGCGCTGTCCGATTTTCTGCCGCCCTGGGATTCACCATAGAATCTAAAACAAGGGAAGAAATGAAAAAGCGCGCAGCGCTTCTTCCGGAAGTTGCAGGAGAGCGTATAATGACAGAACTGCTGCTCATACTGAAAACCCCCTTTAGCGCTTCATTTATCAGAGAAATGGACCAGTTCGGCATCCTGGATGTTTTGTTCCCGGAAATACCCCCGATGAAAGGCTGTCAGCAAAACGGCTTTCATCACAGGGATGTGTGGGAACACTCACTGCTCACAACAGAAAACTGCGAACAAATCCTGAACAACCTTACTGATTATTTTGGAGATTGGGCAGAGGAAGTATTTCGCAACCTTGCGGAAAATAACAGGCTCCCGCTTCTCAAGCTGGCAGCCCTCTTGCATGATATAGGGAAACCCAGCACCAAAGGAATACATGCAAATACCGGCAGGATAACTTTTTATGGACATGCCGAAGAAGGCGCAAAGCTTGTTGACGCCATTTCGGAAAGACTTAAGCTGTCCGGCAAAGACCGGAACTATCTGGCGCTGCTGATAGCCGGGCATCTTCAGGGTCTGCATCTCGCAGGCAACAGGATTAAAACAACCGCAAAGATGCGGTGGTTCAGAAAAATGAAAGAAGATCTCATCCCTGCAATCATACTGGGGATGGCGGATGTAAAAAGCTCTCTGGGCAGTGAATCAACCGGAAAGTGGAGAAATTATTATTTTGAATGGTCAAAAGATATGGTCAGAGACTATTATAAGACAATAAAGACAAGACTTGCCTCACCAAACCTCATCACCGGCAGAGATTTAATAAACCTTGCCATGAAGCCCGGACCCGAAATAGGACGTTTGCTCACTATTCTCAGAAATGCTCAAGACACGGGAGAGATCAGCACCCGTGAAGCTGCCCTGGCCCTGGCAATAAGGCTGTTGGCGGACGGAGCAGGAAAAACAGCCTGAGCGCTCATTGAAAGGGATCATGGACAATACAATCCCCGAAAGCCTTCGGGGTTAAAGGTCCTGTTACAAAGATTAAGGAGTGTCTTTCCGAAATCAGCGATAAAAAGCCTGTTTATTTTGTATAATTAATAAATGAAAAATATCGCGATCTTAGGCTCTACAGGGTCAATAGGACGGAGCACGCTTGAGGTTATAGCACAAAACAGTGAACGCTTCAGGGTCGTAGCGCTGGCTACAGGGAGCAACATCGACCTGCTTGAACAGCAGATCAAAACATTCAAGCCTGAGCTTGTTGCGGTAGCGGACAAAGATGCTGCTTATGCCTTAAGTAAAAGGGTGAAAGGGCTTGAAATACTCTCCGGGGATGAAGGCATAAGCCATGTTGCAGCGTATGCCGGCGCTGATTTTGTTATTTCCGCAATTGTCGGGTCAGCCGGTTTGCTGCCTACAATAACAGCCATAAAAGCAGGAAAAACAATAGGCCTTGCGAACAAGGAAGCGCTCGTGATGGCCGGTGATATCGTGATGAAGGAAGCAAGGAAGAACAAGGTGAAGATCATACCTGTGGACAGTGAGCATTCGGCTGTTTCACAGTGTATAGAAGGCCATAAAAGCGCAGAGGTCAGGAGAATAATCCTGACCGCCTCGGGCGGGCCTTTTGTGAATAAGACGAAAAATGATTTGAAGAATATCAAGGCAAAAGATGCCCTGAGGCATCCGAACTGGAGCATGGGCAGGAAGATCACGATAGATTCTGCGACCTTGATGAACAAGGGGCTTGAGGTTATTGAGGCCTGCCGGCTTTTTGACCTGTCCCATGAAAAAGTCGATGTGCTGATACATCCTCAGAGCATAATACATTCGCTGGTTGAATTCAAAGACAGAAGCTGTCTGGCCCAGATGTCCATGCCTGACATGCGGGGGCCGATTTCCTATGCGCTGTCGTATCCTGACAGGCTTGCTGAATCTATCCCCGGCCTTGAGCTTGAAAAGATTGGGTCTTTGACCTTCAGCAAGCCTGACCATGATATGTTCCCTTGTCTTTCTTATGCCTATGAGGCGATAAAAACAGGGGGGACTCTGCCGGCTGTCCTGAATGCTGCAAACGAAGTTGCTGTGCATGCGTTTTTAGAGGATAAAATAGGTTTTAATGATATACCGACTGTGATAAAAAAGACCGTTGAAAGCCATACGGTGAACCCGGCTACTGAACTGGATGACCTGCTTGAAGCCGACAGGTGGGCGAGGGAAAAAGCCGGAAAATACGTTAAGGAGATGATAATATGATAATTGTTTATGCTGCTGTGCTGCTGGGGATACTGGTGTTTGTTCATGAACTCGGACACTTTCTTCTGGCTAAAATGATAGGGGTGAAGGTCTTAAAATTTTCACTTGGGTTCGGGCCTAAAATAATAGGCAGAAAATTTGGTGATACGGAATATCTGCTCTCAGCAATCCCTCTTGGGGGTTATGTGAAGATGCTCGGGGAAGAGCCGGGAGAAGAACTGAGTGAATCCGAAAGGACCAGGGCATATAATTATCAGTCTGTCTGGAAGCGGTTTGCGATCATATTTTCCGGACCGTTATTCAACCTGGTCTTTGCCGCCTTTATTTTTGCCCTGATTTTTATGTCAGGGGTGCCAACTCCGCGGCCTGATATCGGTGATGTGGAGGAAAATTCCCCTGCTGCCGCCTCCGGTCTTTTGACAGGCGACAGGGTTGAGCAGATCAGCGGAAAGCCTGTCGAGAGCTGGAATGATATATCAGGAATCCTCAGCAAGAGTTCAGGTCAAACGCTTGCATTTAAAGTCATAAGAAATGACCGTGTTGTTGAGGTTCCGGTAAAGCCCGAGAAAAAGATGGGCAAAAATATCTTCGGTGAAGAGAAAGAGACCTGGCATGTAGGCATAGAGCCGCTTCTTTTGCCGGAGGTGGGAGCGGTGATGAAAGGCTCCCGCGCTGAGGAGGCCGGTCTTAAGAGAGGCGACAAGGTCATAGAGATCGAAGATACAGCCCTGAAGACCTGGAAGAACATGACGGCCATGATACATGCAAGCCCTGAAAAACCGCTCAAATTCAGGATACAAAGGGGTGAGCAGGTGATGGATATAACAATAACCCCGAAAAAGGAGTCTTATAAAACCCCTGACGGCGAGGAAATGGCGATAGGCCTTGTCGGCATAAAACCTGCCGGAAACGATTTTATCAAGAAGTACGGCCCTGTAGAATCGGTTTCCCTCGGACTTAAGAGGACATGGGACATATCGGAACTCACGGTGCTCTCTATGGTGAAGCTCGTTCAGCGCATCATCCCTTCAAGCACCATAGGCGGCCCTATCATGATATTCCAGATGGCAGGCGAGCAGGCGTCCCAGGGCGCGTTGAACTTTTTTACCTTCATGGCGATCATCAGTATTAACCTCGGCATACTGAACCTCCTGCCGATACCAATACTTGACGGAGGGCATATTTTCTTCCTCGCCATTGAAGCAATAAGGAGAAAACCGCTCAGCGATAATGTGGTCATGATCGCCCAGAAGGCAGGACTTGTTTTTCTGCTTACGCTCATGGCCCTTGCCTTTTACAATGATATTGTAAGGCTTTTTGCAGGGAAGATATTTTAGTAATGATCCATACCC
The DNA here is from genome assembly GCA_947085825.1 of uncultured Nitrospira sp. Taxonomy (GTDB): domain Bacteria; phylum Nitrospirota; class Thermodesulfovibrionia; order Thermodesulfovibrionales; family UBA6898; genus JAOUFP01. The sequence goes on from CAMTXX010000085.1 coordinate 4,289, forward strand.
TTAAGATACGGATGTATTATGAGGACACTGACTGTGGCGGTGTTGTCTATTACGCAAATTATCTCAGATATGTGGAACGCGCACGGACAGAGTTTTTTGAGTCAAGAGGCGTGAGTCTCCGGGCGTTGATGGATGAGGGGATATATTTTGTTGTTGCCGAGGCAGCTTTAAAGTATCTGTCCCCGGGAAGGTATGGGGATATACTGGTGATAGAAACCACAGTTGAGAAGGTTGGCCCTGCCTCTATAGTATTCAGGCATTCTGTTATCAGGGACAATACCGGCGAAAAACTTGTCGAGGCGACAGTGAAGCTCGGCTGCGTAGGGCAGGACATGAAACCGCTGAGGCTGAGGCAGAATATCCTGGAGGCTGTCACAAAAAGCGATGAGATTTCATAAAATATTCATATGAGTGGTTTTTCTCAGTGAACATGAAATGAGGCCGGCATCCTTAAAAAAACAGACCTCCGCAGGAGGGGTCATATGGAAAAAAAACGGAAATGGTTTTGACATAATACTTATTTCTGTGAGAAACGGGCAGGCCTGGTGTCTGCCCAAAGGGATAGTTGACAAGGGTGAGACAACAGAAGAGACCGCGCTGAGAGAGGTGAGGGAAGAGACAGGGCTTACCGGCAGGATCATTGATACACTGGGTGAAATAAACTATTGGTACTATATAAAGGAAGAGAATATAAAATGCAGAAAAACAGTGCATTTCTATCTTATGGAATATGTAAGCGGTGATACCGCAGATCATGACCTCGAGGTCGACGAGGCTGTATGGTTTTCACCTGAGACTGCCTTGGAGAAAGTAAGCTTCAAAGGTGACAGGACCATGATAAAAAAGGCAATAGCAAAACTCCAGACCCTTCACATGAGCGCATGAAGAAGATACTCGACAGAAATGAAATAAAGAAAATATCCTGCAAACTCAGGGCCGAAGAGAGAAAAATAGTCTTTACAAATGGTTGTTTCGATATCCTTCACGTGGGCCATGTCAAATATCTGAAACAGGCCAGGAGGCTCGGCGATGTTCTGATTGTCGGGCTCAACTCTGACAGGTCTGTGTCCGGCCTAAAGCCTGGAAGACCCGTGAACTCCGAAAAGAACCGGGCAGAGGTGCTTGCCGCACTCGCTGCTGTTGATTATGTCGTCATCTTTTCTGAAAAGACGCCTTACAACCTGATAAAGACCTTAAAGCCTGACATCCTGGTTAAAGGCGGAGACTGGAAAAAAGAGGACATCATAGGATCTGATATCGCTAAAGAGACGCATAGTCTCCCTTTTGTAAAAGGCGCCTCCACTACGAGGATCATAGAGAAAATCCTCAGGACGAAGGGGTAGGGTAACAGTTCACCGCAGAGGCGCGAAGGACGCAGAGAGTGTAATTATATATTTCTGCTGAGAGGGCAGAAATATATAAACTGGCATTTCTCAGCCTTTTGGAGACGGATTAATGGATCTCAATGAGTTAGGCAGCACGATAAATAGCAAACGGAATAAAAGAGTAAGTCCAAAGCGGGGGTATTTTTGTTTTTCGTCCTCTCAACTGGAAACAAAATTTACTAAACCTCAGCGAACTTTGCGTCTCTGCGGTGAACTATTCCGGCGTAGGCAATTTTCGGAAAGGTATCCCGCAGCATGAACTCATTTACTTCCATCAAACAATATTTCGAGCAACTGCTTTCTGAGAACACCGGCATTTATAACCTTACGGGCTCAGCCGCTGCATTATTGCTTGCTCTTGAAGATACCCCTTTTACCGCAGTAGAGAAAGACGAGGCGCGGGCTGAAATCCTGAAAAGGGACATGGATTTTTACCGGGAGTTATTCCCGGGCAGGAAAATATTTTTCCTGCCGGATAGCAATGGGTCTGCGGCTTCAGGCAGAAGGGCTGATATATTATATCATCTCAAGGAAACAGACTCTATCGTCACATCTTCAAAAAACCTCCTTACAACTCTGTGGGACAGGAAAAAGCTTGCAGCAAACTCGTTATCCATAAAAAAGGGCGAGACTGTAGACCGGTCTACGCTTGAGGAATTATTGGCGCTGCTTGGCTACAGGCAGGCTGATATTGTTCTGGAAAAGGGAGAGTACAGCAGGCGGGGATGGATCACTGATATCTATCCGTCTACAGCAGAGGACCCTTATCGTATAGAGTTTTTCGGTGATGAAATCGAGCAGCTCAGAATATTTGATGTTGAAACACAGAGGTCAAAACAGGATGCTGAGACGCTGCTCCTTTTCCCTGCTATAGAGCCCGAAGATACACTGCCATTATCTGTGGTGGCCGAAGGAAAAAAATTCTACTGCCTCTATCGTGCAGACGAAGATGAGGCCTTGCCTGAAAATACCCTGTTTCTTTCGAAATATTCCTTTGAGGCCGTGCATCGCACTTCTGACGAAGAAGGTGCAAATGGTCCGCAACTCAGGCATGTGGATGCGGGCATGCTTTCGATCAAAGGGCTTGGCATTCTCCCTGAGGAGAGAAAGACACTTCAGGATATTCCTGAGAGGATCGGAAAGCTGACCGCTGCAAACAGGGTGATCATTGTGGCCTCTTCGACTGGTCAGGCGGAAAGACTGAAGGACCTGTTCAGAGAAAAAAACATTATTGTGCCGTTTGTTGAAAAGAAAGAACTCAGCGATTTTCAGGGACATATCGCTCTGACAGTCGGCTCTCTGTCTGCCGGAATTTTTCTTGAGGGGCTTATAATTCTTACAGAAAGGGAATTGTTCGGCGATAGACCTTCAGTACGGCCGATCATGAAATCAAAGGTAGCAAAACTCCTTGCCTCGCTGGATGAAATAGCAGCAGGAGATTTTGTTGTACACAGGGACCACGGCATCGGCAGGTTCACCGGCACTGTAAGGCAGGGAACAAAAGAGGCTGAACTGGAACTCATGCAGATAGAATATGAAGACGGCCGCCTTTACATACCTGTTCAGAATATCCGGATAATATCAAAATACCGCGCGGAAGAAGGCGTGGCGCCTAAGCTCGACAAGCTCGGGGGCAAAACCTGGCAGCGCAAAAAAGAGAGGGCCGGGAAAAAGGTGCATGAAATAGCTGAAAAACTTATGTCTCTTTATGCAGTAAGAAAAATTGCGAGAGGTTTTACTTTCAGTCCTGATTCAGAACTTCACAGGGAATTCGGCAGTTTTTTCCCCTACGAGGAGACGCCTGATCAGATTAAGGCGATAGAAGAGATCAGGAAGAATATGGAATCAGACATCCCCATGGACAGGCTTATCTGTGGAGATGTCGGCTACGGCAAGACAGAGATTGCGATGAGGGCGGCCTTTAAGGCGATTTACGACAACAGGCAGGTTGCTGTTCTTGTCCCTACAACGATCCTTGCCGAACAGCATTTCAGGACATTTAAAGAGCGCTTCTCAGGCTTTCCCGTGACCATAGACTATATCAGCAGGTTCAAATCCAAACAACAAATAGATGTGACGCTGAAAAGCCTTGCCAAAGGCGAGATTGATATTATTATCGGGACGCACGGGCTTTTATCAAAGAAGGTTATTTTCAGCAGGCTCGGCTTATTGATCGTTGATGAAGAGCATAAGTTTGGAGTCAGCCAGAAAGAAAAGATCAAGGAACTCAGCAGGGACGTGGATGTGCTGAACCTTACCGCAACCCCAATCCCGAGGACACTGCACATGGCCCTTTCAGGGATAAGAGACATAAGCGTCATCGAGACCCCGCCGGAGGAAAGGCTTGCGGTAAAGACTGCAATTACCCGATTCAGCGACACCCTGATCAGGGAAGCGATAACCAGGGAGCTTGTACGTGACGGCCAGGTTTTTTTCGTCCATAACAGAATAGGGGACATTTACCGGGTGGCTGATCAGTTAGCCCAGCTTGTGCCTGCCGCAAAGATAGCAGTTGCCCATGGCCAGTTGCCTGAGAGGGAACTTGAAAAGATCATGCACAGGTTTTTCTCAGGAGAGGTCACTTTGCTGGTATCAACTGCGATCATAGGGTCAGGACTTGATGTTGCCAGGGCAAATACCATTATTATAGACAGGGCGGACAAGATGGGACTTGCTGACCTCTATCAGCTCAGGGGAAGGGTCGGCAGAAGCAATCTTAAGGGATACGCTTATTTGCTCATCCCGGATGAGTCATTGATGACGGATGAGGCCCAAAAAAGGCTGCAGGCGATCAATGAGATGAGTTATCTCGGCGCCGGCTTCAGGCTTGCCATGAAAGACCTTGAGATACGTGGGGCCGGCAATGTCTTTGGCGCTGAGCAGTCCGGGCATATACATGAAATAGGGTTTGATCTGTATATCGAGATGCTCGAAAAGGCGGTTGCCGAACTTAAGGGGATTGACATAAAAGAGGAGTTTGACCCTGTAATAGACCTGGCGCTTCCGGCCTTTATTCCTGAGGAATATATTTCCGACGCCATCCTCAGGCTCAGCTTTTACCGGAGGGTCTCATCATTGAGGACAGAAAAAGAGACTGCTGAATTCGAGTCTGAACTCAAAGACAGGTTCGGCGCTATGCCGCAGGAAGTCCTTAATTTGCTGGATATTATGAGGCTGAAAAACCTCTCAAGAGAACTTATGATAGCAAAAGTGCAGGGCGCGCATGGAAAGGTCAGGGTATATTTTTCTCCTGATACCACTGTCCAGCCTCAGCAGATTTTTGGTCTTTATGATCAAAGGAAGAGAATGATTACATATACGCAAGACGGATTTATATTGCCTCTTCAGGGCTTAGCAGGGAAGAAGGCGTTTGACGAGGTCTATAGCGTCTTAAAAGAGTTGGGAGAAATCGCCTTGATTGGCGCTGCCCAAGAAACAGGGAAAGGCTGAAGTTATTTGTGGCTCGAAAACCGCATATTTTTGGTTCTTTCCCGTTTTGTATGGGTTATTCCTTCCCCTCCCTTGAGGGCCTATGGAGAGGGACTTTACCCACTTGAAGTGAGAAAGAACCACAAAAAGAGATGTTTGGGCAACAAAAAAAGTAGAAAACAAAGTAGAAAACAAAGTAGAAAACAAAGGGAAACTATATACCTGATGGTTCCTTGCAAAATTGAACTTAGATGGAGCAATCTGATAAAATAATAAATGTCTAAGAAAACAAGGAAGAAGCCCTCCTTGGAGCGCTCTCCGGCAGAGGAAATTGATACATCTTCAGCAACTTTAAAGAAACATTTTCTTTATAATCCTATCGCCCACATATCCCTGATTGTCCTTTTCGGTCTTATTGCGTACTCAAATACTTTTCAGGCTCCTTTTGTTTTTGATGATATAGGCAACATCGTTGAGAACCACAGGATCAAGGACATCTCCAATATACCTTCCTTTTTCACAGATATCAAAGGGGTTCCTATCATGGCAAGGCCCCTTACAGCAGCCACCTTCGCAATCAACTACTACTTTGGAAAATTGGATACGACAGGGTATCACATCTTCAACCTGGCCTTTCATATTGCAAACGGAATCCTGCTCTTTTTCCTCATAAAAATAACAGCAGGATATCTGAACTATAGAGATGATAAAAAGACCTGGCTTATTGCCCTGTTTTCATCACTTATCTTCATTGTTCACCCTATTCAGATCGAGTCAGTAACCTACATAGTATCCCGCTCAATCCTGCTTTCAACCTTTTTCTCTTTGTTCGGGATCATACTCTTTACAAAGGCAGTTGGGTCAGCAGGAAGGAAAAAGGCAGCGTGGATAGCCGCCCTTTTTATCATATCCCTCCTGGGGATGGCCTCAAGAGAGGAATTTCTTATATTTCCC
>CAMTXX010000086.1:0-5411 GCA_947085825.1 uncultured Nitrospira sp.
GCAGAAATAGGAGGAGGTCTTGAGTGTCTTATTGATCGCCTCATGAGAGGCGTTCTCCGTGCCATTGTCGTAGGTGATACTTTTACGCAGGGAGTCAGGCAGCGACACTATACTATCAACTACCGCCACCTGCATGTTTGGAGCGCTTTTTGACTCCAGCTTGGTGAGCTTGCAGTACCGGCTGGTGCGCTCCTGAACTGCCGCTACAGCCGCCTTGCTCTGTCTGGACACTATGGTATCGGCTTCCCAATGTCCAGGCTCCTTACGGTCTTCAACAACCTCTGGTCGTTGATCAATCATGATTCTGTTGGGTATCCGCACTGCCCTCTTGTTCTTGGCCGATCCCCGTTTCCTACGCTTGCGATGACTCCTTGCAAGCAGGGGGATTAGATCCCTCCGCTCGGTATATATCCACTGATAGATAGACTCATAGTTCGTATATAACTCAGGCATATCAATATGAAGACGCCCGGCTATCTGCTCCGGCGTCCAGCCTTTTGCAAGTTTGTCCTCAACGTATGTACGAATTTCATCGCATTTCAACCGTGTCCGGCGATGGCTTTTCTCACTCCGTTCATCACATTGCATCTGCGCCCGGTTGGCACGGTAACGTACATTTCTCAACGAAGGCGTGTTGCGCTGAACCTCCCTGATTATGCTGCTCTTGTGTCGGCCTAGTTCCCTGGCAATGCTGCTGTATGACTCTCCATTTGCAAGACCTATTGCCAATTCCTCGCGTTCCTCCATAGTCAAATGTTTGTACGAAACGGTACCTTTCGTGCTATCATTTTGCATAAGACGGTTCCTCCTGTTTGTGGTTTTTTCCAAAACACACTATACAGGATTTCGCCGTCTTTTGCAGGGGGCTTTATGCCCCCCTGCCTGTTGCACTTCGTTATTGAACTGGGGTGTGTGGTAAAGAAAGGCCCATGAAATTTACTGGAGGCTTCCAGGGCAACTTCGTGAAGGTTATCCCTCTTGTTGACTAATGCAATAAGATAACCGGAATCGAGGAAGGTACCACTCATTTCTTGGGTACGCCATAAAGATAATGATCGTGCTGTTTTGCAAAGTCCTTCGGCAAATCTACATCAGAAGCGATATCAGCAAGGTCAGAGAGAAGGGAAGTTTTTTTCTTGTCCGCTTTTTTATGAATTTTCAAGGTTCTAATGAAATTTTCTACTTGGTTTAACATGTCTTCCGGCAAAAGATCAATTTCCTTTTTGATTTTTTCTGTTTTCAGCATGACGCCATTGCCTCCTTAATTAAAGCTATTTTATCACAACAACAGGGAATTATATAAGACAATGGCTGGTAGCGACTATCTTGTAACCGCCCTGATGACTTTCAGGGCGAGGCGGAGGATGGTTTCGTCGGAGGATTTGGCGAGGGTTTGAGAGGCCTCCTTGAGTTCCTTCCGGCTGAGGACATGTCCGAAATCAAACATTCATTCAGTCCGTATAAAGGTCAACTCTCCTGCGACTATAACGGGCATGCATATTTCGCTGTGACTTAATAGAATCTCAGCAATCTGTGCATTCCCATTCAGAAACTTAATGGCGACGTCAGTATCGAGGGCGATTTTACCACTCATTCATGTCTACCTTTTCAAATTCATCCTCAACAATTCTTGCTATTTCAGCGGCATCCTTATCAGGCAATATACCGCAAAGATCAGATAGTGGATGCTTCTTTGCTGACGACTTTTCCAGTGTTATCCTGACCCTCTGTTGGCTTTTTAATCCCTTAACTGGGGTAAGCGGGCGAAATACTCCGTTGTCGTATATTGCATCTATTGCGTTAGGCATAGGGCACCTCCTCCGAATTGTTCATATTGTATCATGGGCAAATGATTAAAGACAAAGGTGAGGAAAATTATCTGCTAACCGCCCTGATGACTTTCAGGGCGAGGCGGAGGTTGGATTCATCTGCGGATTTGGTCAGGTTCTGGAAGGTTTCTTTGAGTTCCTTCCGGCTAAGAACATGTCCGAAATCGAACATCTCCCACATTTCGACTTCAAGGGTGAGAGAGCTTTTACCCTAAATTTTTTTCAGGCAGCTTCCACATGCAGCTTGAGCCCGAGAGACCGGATGATCTTTATTACGGTGGCAAACTCCGGGTTGCCTTCAGGCGAAAGGGCCTTGTAAAGGCTTTCCCGGCCAAGCCCGGCCTTTCTGGCGATTGTTGACATGCCCTTTGCCCGGGCGATATCGCCGAGCGCCGCTGCGATAAGCGCCGGGTCGCCGTCTTCCAGTACAGCCTCAAGATAGGCGACAATATCCTTTTCAGTTTTTAGATGATCTGCGGCATCCCATTTGGTGGTCTTTATCTTTCGGCTTTTCATGTTTCGCGCCTCCTTCTATATGTATTGCGCCAATTCTACGGCGCGGTTTATATCTTTGGCCTGTGTAGTTTTTGTGCCGCCTGCAAGCAATATGACAAACTCCGCCTCACGCTGAACAAAATAAATGCGGTAGCCCGGCCCGTAGTCAATCCGCATCTCCGAGACGCCCCTGCCGACAGGCTTAACGTCACCCGGATTGCCGATAGACAAACGCCTGATCCGGGCATTTATACGGGCTTTGGCCCCTGCGTCTCTTAGTCCATCAAACCATCGGCAATAGGTCTCTGACTGGCGGATTACAGGCATGATTTAATTGTATTCTATAGGATACATATAGTCAAGCGCTTCAATTCAACTTATTATCTGCTAACCGCCCTGATGACTTTCAAGGCGAGGCGGAGGGCGTGTTCGTCGGTGGATTTGGCAAGGGATTGAAAGGTTTCCTTAAGTTCCTTCCGGCTCAGGACATGTCCGAAATCAAATATTTCCCACATTTCAACATCAAGCGCATTGGCGAGCTTTATGAGCATGTCAAGGGTAGGGTTTTCAGTCCCACATTCCATGCGGCTCAAATACTTTGAATTAATGTCTGCCTTCTCAGCAAGCTGTTCCTGAGACAGTCCCTTGCTTCTTCTTAGTTCCTTAAGTCTTGTTCCTATAAGTTTCTTTGTTTCCATAGTCCCTCCAATTATCACTTTCATTGAAGAGAGATATAAACGCACTAACTGCAAGAATAATATTGATATATTCTTTTTATTGGGTATATATTTATACCTGATAGAAATATTACTTGAGAGTACCGAGTTCTCAATCATTTTAACAGATTGCGGTTAGCTATGTGCATTTTGATTTTTGAGTGTTTGATGGAGAGATCGATCCACTTTTCAATGAGAGCTTTGAATTTTTTGTAAGTATCGATCTGCTTTTTCAGATCATCAACATGGGGATATCTGACATACTCTGTCTTGCTTTTCATCTTATAGGTATAACTCAGCTGATAAAACCCCCATTTTTTCTCTTTAGCATTGCGGTACTGTTTGGTCAGTGACCCTGGCCGCATCTCTCCGATATCCAGCAGTTCCTGCTTAATCTTGTCAATCTGCTTTTCGATTTTCAAAAGACTTTTGTCTGTCATATTCCTCTGCATTAATTTTACCAGAACTGACTTTTTGTGGGTGTATTTTGTTGTTATTATAGCATATATATGCTATAATAGAAACATCTTATTTACCTGGAGGTTTGTCATGGTTCTTTGGCGTCACTGGCTGTCTGTTGTCGAGCAATTACGTCCAGCCTGTTCCCGGATGCGGACGTTTCTGTGGTTGTCTGTTTGTCTTGCCGGTATGTGCATACGACCGGATATCTTCGGCGTCACCAGTATCGTCAGAGCCTTTGGCCTGAAAGATGTTTTTTATGACAGGCTTCTTGATCTCTTCCACTCCCCGGCCCTGAACCTCGGGGAACTTACCCGTCGATGGGTCAATTCGGTTGTGACGATCTTCCCTGGCGTCCTTTCAAAAAACGGACGGCTGCTGATTGTCGGCGACGGCTTGAAAATCCCAAAATCAGGCAAGAAGATGCCCGGCGTTAAACTGCTTCATCAGGAATCAGATTCCAATACGAAGCCGGAGTATATTATGGGACACTCCTGTCAGGCGGTGGCTATTCTGGTCGGAGCTCTGCAGAGTGTCTTTGCCGTCCCTGTTGCCAGCCGTATCCACGAGGGGCTTGTCTTTTCCAACAGGGATACGTCAACCCTTCTGGATAAGATGCTTTCTCTGGTTGACTCTCTCGGTCTTCCCTCGTTTTATTTTATCGCTGACGCATATTATTGCGCTCGGAAGGTTATGGCTCCTCTGATTAAGAAGGGTAATCACCTTGTCTCTCTGGTGAGAATGAATGCCGTTGCCTATATGCCCGCTGATATTCCCTCAGGCAAAAGAAAGAAGGGCCGCCCCAAGCTGTATGGGAAAAAGGTTAAGCTCAGAACTCTGTTTGACAACCCTGACGCTATGCAGGAGGCTGAAAGCCCTGTCTATGGCGAAACAAATGTGCTCCTGCGGTATCGCTACGCTGATCTTTTGATCAAGAGAATCGGCATCATGGTGCGCTTCGTGGCCGTGATCCATCCAACCAGGGGACGGCGTATTCTGATGTCAACGGACTTGTCTCTGCCACCCCTCGATATTATTGCTCTGTACGGTCTCCGCTTTAAAATCGAGGTCTCTTTCAAACAGGCTGTCCGTACTATCGGCACTTATGCGTATCATTTCTGGATGAAGGCTATGACTCCTATTCGTAAGGCTTCAGGCGATCAGTACCTCCACAGAAAGTCTGATGACTATCCCGAAAGCTTTCGGGACTGTCAGAAGAAAGCTTGCTGCGTATCACCGGTTTATTCAGGTCGGGCTTATTGCTCAGGGGCTCCTTCAGTATCTTTCCATTAGCTTTCCCGATCTTGTTTGGGCTAAGTTCGGCTCCTGACTCCGTACTATCCGCCCAGGTATTCCACCTTCGGAGTACGTTACTTCCCTTGCCCTCAGGAATTCCTTCCCCGATTTTCTGTCAGGTTCCCCTTCTGAGGCTACTTTCGCGAAATTCCTCATCGATAGGATTGATTTCCGTAAAAATAACCCCTTTAGGTTGGCCGCTTAGTTGCTTTTGAAACATTGAACACCGATTTTCACAGAGGCTTAAGCGTCATAGCGCTATGCTGTCCAAACAATCCTTAGCGGTTTATTATTCAGCCATGGGACACGGATTTCCTTGTTCAGTTTTCCTACGCTCAGGAGCACGGGAGTCGTTGCTCGTTTCCTGATTTTTATCGTAAAGGTGTTGCCATCATAAACGATCTGCCCTGGCATATCGACAAACTGCTTGAAAATCTTTTGAGGAGAGCATTTCTCAAAGCGCCGCAAATCCTGGTGTAGATCGTAAAATACAATTGACCCCCAATCGTCATATAAAATTGACCCCCTAAAACACTATAATCTCCTTTCAAAAACTGAAAGGAGGAAATAACAAGGGGTGATAAGCATGTACAAGTGGCAGCAGGTTAAGGCATTA
>CAMTXX010000087.1:0-8370 GCA_947085825.1 uncultured Nitrospira sp.
AGCACATGGGCAGGGTTAGCCACAAAAGGAGCTAACATAACAACGCACACAAACAGCAGCCTTACAGCGAATACAGCATATTCCTACAGGGTAAGGGCATATAATGCAGACGGCAACTCTACATTCTCCAACTGCGCATCAACAACAACAGCCCTTGCAGGAACGCCAAATGCGCCTTCCAATCTGGCGGCAACATCCGTGTCAACAAGCAGGATTAACCTTGCATGGAAAGACAACTCAACAGACGAGACAAGCTTTAAGGTTTTCAGAAAAATAGGCGCAGGCGCATGGACACTGCTGTTCACTGCCGCAGCCAATGCCACTATCTACGGCGACACAACAGCAACAGGCAATGACGCCACGAATAGTCATTCCTACTATGTCAGGGCATGCAATGCAAGCGGATGCTCGCCAATAACAGCAACAGCCATAGTTCCATTTAAACCGACAAATCTTGCGGCAACTGCCGGTTCGGGCAAGGTTGACCTCACATGGACAGACACGAGCAGCAACGAGACAGGATTTCAGATACAGAGAAAAGATGGCGTCTGTTCGTCAACAAATACATGGGGTCTTATTGGAACAACAGGCGCAAATGTAACAACTTACAGCAACACAGGGCTTGCAACAGGAACAACATATTCATATAGAGTCAGGGCAAGGAATGAGTCTTTACCTGCGCCAAAGGCAAACGGATATTCAATGTATTCAAACTGCGTTAGCGGAACAACGCCTTAAGCAAGACTTTAAGGGGGAAGACCTCAGGTGGGCTGTCATATGCCGGCCCACCTGAAATTCTCTTTGTTTCCTTTTTAACATCCTCAAACCATCCGATTTAGATATTCGCATAGGGTCAGCAGTGTGAAAAACAGGATGAAAACCCGTTGTAATTTAGAAGCAAATCCACTATGCTACTTCTATGTTTGACATAAAACAGATACCCATATTCAACAGCTTAAATCCGCAGGAAGAAAAAGAAGTCTCCGGCTATCTCTCAACCGATACCTTCAGGAAAAAAGAGATGATCTTCTCTGAAGGCGATCCGCCGGAGTGGTTTTATATCGTTAAAAAGGGCAAGGTGAAGATCACGAAACTCTCCCATGAGGGAAAAGAAATTATTCTTGAGGTGATATCACCTGGGGAGTTTTTTGGAGGCATAGCTGTTGTGAGGGGTTTTCCGTATCCTGCCAATGCAGTGGCCATGGAGGCTACAGAGGCACTGAAGATTTCAAGAAAGGACATCCTCAGTCTTATGGACAGGATTCCGAACCTGATGTACTCTCTGGCGATGAATATAGGCGACAGGATAAAATGTTCCCACGAGATGCTCAAAAGCATTGCGCTTGACAAGGTGGAGGCGAGGATCGCAGCGCTTCTGATTAAGCTGGCGGATAAGGCAGGAGAAAAGGTCTCTGAGGGTGTGCTGATACATATGAAACTTACGAAACAGGACATTGCTGAAATGGTCGGGACAACAGTAGAAACTTCCATAAGGACTATGAGCAAACTTACAAAGGCAGGGATTGTTTCTGCAAAGTCCGGCAATATTGTCATCAGGGACCTTGATAAGCTGAAGTCCCTGATATGAGTTATGATTATTAGTGTATGAATAAATGGATAGCGAGCGATATTCCCCGTGTCCCGAAAGCCTTCGGGATTGCCACGGGGTTAGCGAGCGAATATAATAAAAAAAGTATTCCTTGCATTGAGATTCCCTGCGGTCTTGCCGGAGGGAGTCTTCAACTCCGCAGGATCGGCGTGCATACTTCTATTGCAGGCGGGCTTCCCTTGAGTCTTGAAAGAGCGCGGAAACTCGGGTGCAATACCATGCAGATTTTTTCCCACAATCCAAGGGGTTGGGCGGTGAAAGGAAAACAGACTGAGGAGCTCGCAGCATTTATTGAGGTTAGGCAGAAGTATGACATTTCTCCAATATTTATCCATACCTCATATCTGATCAATCTGGCCTCCGGGGACCCATCTCTTGCCGCGAAATCCATGGATATGGTAATGCATGAAATGGATATTGCGGATTCCATAGGAGCGGAATATGTTGTATTACACACAGGCAGCGCCTCAGGGGAGGATGCCGGGGTTGCAAGAAAGAGGGCGATAGCATGTCTGGCTGAGATTGCTGAAAAAGGGCAGTGGCAGGCAGGGCTTTTGCTTGAAAACACAGCCGGGGAGCGCGGGGATATAACCTCAAGGATCAATGAGATAGCAGAAATAATGGAAAAGGTTCCCGGACAACTTATTGCCGGGATCTGCATTGATACCTGTCATGCCTATTCCGCCGGCTATGACATCGGCAATGAAGGCGGTCTTGAATTACTGTCGGATGAGATCATGAAGTATGTAGGCAGGGAAAAGATAAGGCTTTTGCATCTGAATGACGCAAAAGGCGCTCTCGGGGCAGGCCTTGACAGGCATGAACATATTGGACAAGGGAAGATAGGCTTAAGGGGATTCAGAAATTTTCTGGAGCACCGGATGTTTTCCGATATACCCATTATCCTCGAAACCCCCAAAAAAGCTCCGGATGACGATCTGATAAATTTAGAGACGATCAGAAAATTATTGCGTAAGTAAGCTGTTGCCGCGAGGTTTTGCCAACACATTATTATATTTGAATTTTATTCTCTAAATTGTTAAAGTGTTACTACAATACATGATGACCATGTTTTTTAGAAAAAATGAGATTAAGCTCAGACAGGACATTCTCAGGGGTGTATATGAAGAAAACCTGAAGATTATAGGAAAGGGCCGGTCTCGTATAGCCAAACCGACACCTTTTTTCCTCAGAAAATTTTTTCTGACTTTCTCCCTGGCAATAACCGCTGTATTGCTCCATGGAATATTTTTTGATACCGCGTTTTTCCCTGAAAAAGAGCTGACAGCAAGTATTATTTCCCAAAATGTGCCTGTCCTGACTGAGAAAGCCCCTGCTGAAGCCTTGCCGGCCTCCTCAGATTATAAGGCTTTTATCAATAGCCGGGACGTTTCCCTTAGTCGCATGTTCGGACTCGGGGTAAAGACGATCATGATAGACGCAGGACACGGAGGGAATGATCCAGGGGCCATTGGGAAAATGGGCACCATGGAAAAAGACATCACCCTCGATATAGCTATGAGATTGAAGGCGCGTCTGTTGAAAACCGGACGCTACCGCGTGCTGATGACCAGGGAGGAGGATGTTGCAGTGTCTCTGAACAAAAGGGTTGAGATAGCGAAGGAAGCAAGAGCCGACCTGTTTATCTCCGTGCATCTGAATTATCTTCCTTCAAAGCCCATCAATATTATCGAGACATATTATTTTGGCCCGACCTCAGACGAGAGAACTCTAAAACTCGCTGAACGGGAAAATGCCGGATCAGAATATGGCCTGAGTGATTTTAAGGAGATGGTCGGGAAGCTCGGAGATACGATGAAACTTCAGGAATCCAGAGAGTTTGCGGCTTCCATCCAGAAAAACCTTTTCGAAAATAGCAAGGTTCATAATGACAATGTTTTAGACTATGGCGTCAAAAGAGCGCCCTTTGTCGTTTTGCTTGGAGTGGACGTTCCTGCGGTCCTCGTAGAGGTGTCATGTCTCAGCAACAGGCAGGAAGAGAAGGAGCTTAAAACAGAGGGCCACAGGGAGAGTATAGCGCGTTATCTGGAGGCCGGCATAATGGACTATCTAAGTAAAGGAGATTTCACCCATGAAGCAAAAAGATGAACAAAAGCAGGACAACAGTTTTTTTGTCGGTATTGATCTCGGCACATCGAGGAGCTCAATCTCTGCCGGAAATTACACCCGGGAATGGATAGAGAGCTATGTAGGCTGGCCGAAAGATTTTATCGCACAGCAGGTAGTCGGCAAACCTGTGCTGTTTGGCGCAGAGGCGCTTCAGAACAGGCTCTCCCTTGAGCTTTGCAGGCCGCTTGAGCGAGGGATAATAAAAGCCGGGATCGAAAAGAGTGACGAAGCTGTCAAGGAGATCATCAAACATCTGATCGGGCTCGCAAATCCCGAACCAGGCCAAAAGATACACGCTGTGATCGGGGTGCCTGCGGATACCCTCAAGGTAAACAAGCTCGCAATCAGGGCGGCTGTCTCTGGGAATGTTCATTCACTCATGGTCGTATCAGAGCCGTTTGCAGTGGCGTATGGCATGAACCTGCTCAATAATGCGCTTGTCATAGATATTGGCGCGGGCACAACCGATTTCTGCATCATGCACGGGACCATCCCTTCCGAGGAAGACCAAAAGACGATACTGACGGCAGGCGACTATATCGATGAACAGCTCTTCAGTTATCTGAGCGAGAAATATCCGGGCTCCAAGTTCAACAAAAACATGGTCCGCCAGTTCAAGGAGCAGTTCAGCTTTGTCAGGGATGTGCCTGAAGATATGCAGGTAGAGATCCCTGTTGACGGCAAACCAGTGATGCACGATATTAAAAATGAGATAAGACGCGCCTGCGAAAGCATCCTCCCTGCGCTGGTAGAAACAACCACAGAGATGATAGCCCGTTTTGACCCTGAGTTCCAGGTCAGGATCAAAAACAACATTGTGCTTGCAGGCGGCGGAAGCCTTATCAGGGGAATAGCCGAATACCTGCAGGATGCCCTGAAAGAATATGGCGACTGTAAAGTAACCTGTGTTTCTGAGCCGCTGTTTGCAGGGTCTGACGGCGCACTGAAGCTTGCACAGGACATGCCTGAGAAATACTGGGAGCAGCTTTAATTGACAACCAGGAGAGCTTTTTGAGGAGGGACATGCCATGACAGACAGTACGATACTGATAGTTGATGCTGACCATGAGACTGAAGAAAAAATAGTTTCAATGCTGGAAGCAGAAGGTTATCTGGTCTTTGCCGCCTCAGGCCGCTCTATCAGCTCTGGAATGGCAGAAAAAATAAACCCTTCTCTGATTTATCTGAAGCCAACGTCAAACAGCATTGAAGGGTTTGAGACCTGCAAGGCAATTCATAATATAGATAAATTCAGGGATGTGCCGATCATATTGCTCGCTTCGCTTAAAGGTCCGCTGGATCCCCGGTACACTACTTTTTACGGCGTTGTCGATTACCTGAAAATGCCTGTCAGTTCTGAGGAGCTTATCGCAAAGACCGAAAAAATCCTCGGCAGCGGGCGCCTTGATCTTCAGGGACCGGAAGAACAGGCTATTGGATTCATGGAAGAAGAAACCGCGCCTGAAGAGGAACTGTCCAAGGCACAGGATGAATACTCTCTTGATGCGGAGATAAATGAAATATCAGAAACCGGAGAAGTCAGAGAAGCCGGAGAAGCAGATATCAGGCCTATTGAAGAAGAAAGTGTGGTGACTGAGGAGCCGTCAGAGACACATGAGGCGTATGCCGGAGATACAGGGACAAAGGAAATATCTGAAACCGGCGGCCCCGGTGAAGACTATAGTTACAGGGATGCGCGGGAGAAATTAAAGGTAGGCCTGGGTGCAAGAAGCATGAGAAGAAGACCTAAACAATATGGTCTCTTAATCCCGGTTGTGGTAGTTACGGCAGCGATAACGATAGCGGCAGCCGGGTTTCTGCTTTACAGGTTTTTTATCTCTCCTTCAGAAGTAAAGCAGCCTGTGATGGTCAAACCTCCCCGGCAGGTACAGCAACAGGATACCGCGGGTCTTCCACCCCGGGAACAGCAAAAGCAGGAACAAACTATTAACGAGGGCGCTCCGGTGGGAGCAGCCAGGGAAACTATGGCAGTTGTTCCAGAGACAAAACCGGCAGAAAAGCCGGTTTATTCTGCGCAATTGGGGGCCTTTAAAAGTGAAGGCAGCGCAGAGGAGCTTGCAAAGACCTATAAGGGCAAAGGCTATGAAGCCTTTACCCACAAGGGGACAACAAAAAACAACGAAACTGTTTACCGGGTTTTAATCGGTAAATTTGAAAACAGGAAAGAGGCATTGCAACTTGCGGCAAAAATCCGGAATAAAGAGAAAGCCGATACAACTGTTTTCAGCGAAGCGACGAAATAGTGTCTGTGTATAAAGTCTGTTTTTTAGTTTGTCATTCCCGTCCCGAAAGCGTTCGGGATTAATCGGGAAACCAGTGTTTTCAAGGTGTTATATACCGAAAGCGTTCGGGACGGGTTAAGCCCGAGGATGACAACTTCTTAATTTATACACAGCGACGAAATAGGGATATTCATAGTGTTGCAAGTTCAATAGCAAGAGGCTCACAATAATGCAGTTATTTTGAGATAAGTGAAGGAACTGAATGTGATGACAGGCAAAGAAGATTTACTCAGGGCGCTGATAGAAGCCTATCTTATGGAAAAGGGGACATGCGCTTTTTATTCCAACGCTGCTGCAAAGGCAGCAAAGCCTGAGACGAAAAAAATGTTTGCAGAGCTTTCGGACTGGGAAGAGAGACATATGGATTTTATACAGTACCTGTATCAGGCGTTTGAGGGTGACTTGGACATAAAAGGCTTTGAGGATTTTAAGGAGAGAGCGGATGCGCCTGTAACCGAATCAGGTATTCCCGTAAAAGAACTGGAAGCAAAGATGGAGGAATACAGTTTTGTGGACGATGAAGAGACTATTAAGCTGGCGCTTGAGATGGAAGGCAAGGCATATAATATGTACAGAAAACTCTCTGAAACAGCAACAGACAGCAATGCGAGGGTTGTCTTTAAGGAGATGATGGAGCAGGAAGTCAAACATATTGATTATCTTAAGAAGATGAGGGAGAACCTTGCTTAAGCTTCGTGACGGTATCGTAGAGCTGTACAAGAAGGTTGCCACATCGCTGCCTCCTGATGTCAGAGAGGCCATGCAAGCCGGACTTGCCCGGGAGACAGAAGGCTCCAATGCTTTTTCGACTCTTGCCGTCCAGATAGAAAACATGAAGTTGGCCAGGGAGACAGTTCGGCCTGTCTGTCAGGATACCGGGGTCCCAACTTTTTGGGTGAAGGTGCCGGTCGGGCTCGGCCATGGTGAAATAAAAAATACGATAATCGAGGCGACCAGGCTGGCAACCGAAAAGATTCCGTTGAGACCAAATGCTGTGGATATAATCACTGATGAGAACTCCGGTGATAATACAGGCCTCGGGTTCCCTGTCATATATATGGCAGAAACGAGTGAGAGCTCCCTCACCATTGACCTTATGTTAAAGGGCGCAGGCTGTGAGAATGCAGGCCAGACCTATAAATTGCCGGTTGAGGAATTAAATGCGCAGCGTGATCTTGACGGCGTAAGAAAATGTGTAATTGACACGGTACAGAAGGCACAGGGCCGGGGATGCCCGCCTTATATATTAGGGGTGGGCCTCGGGGCGACAAAAGACCAGGTGACGCGGCTTGCCAAGGAGCAGCTTATGCGCAGACTGAACGACGTCAACAAGAGCGATGAGCTTGCCGCACTCGAAGCCCGCATCCTGAATGAAATAAATGAGTTGGGGATAGGCCCCATGGGTCTTGGGGGCAGGACAACCGCACTCGGGGTCAGGCTAGGGGTGAACCACCGGCATCCTGCCTCTTATTTTGTGGATGTTTCCGTCAGTTGCTGGGCGACGAGGAGGGGCAGATTGATATGGTAAAACCTCTGAGCCTGAATTTGCCTCTGTCAGTAACAGAATGGCGTTCTCTCAAGGCAGGAGATATTGTGTCCCTGAACGGTACTATCGTCACAGGCAGGGACAGGGTCCACAAATATCTTATTGAAGAAAGACCTAAAAAAGAGGAAATTCCATTTGATCTGGCCGGCGCAGTGCTGTATCACTGCGGACCTGTTATGAAGAAAACGGAAGAAGGCTACAAGGCGGTGGCTGCAGGCCCTACAACGAGCATACGTGTGGAGATGTATGAGGCTGCCGTAATACGGGAATATGGTATCCGTGGGATTATAGGCAAGGGCGGTATGGGGAAAAGCACGCTCGAGGCCTTAAAGGAGACGGGTTCAGTATATTTTCACGCAGTGGGAGGGGCTGCTGTTTACCTTGCCGACCGCATAAAGAAGACCCTGAATGTATGGAAGCTTGAGGAGTTCGGCACTACAGAGGCGATGTGGCTTTTTGAGATAGAGGATTTCCCTGCAATAGTAACCATGGATTCGCATGGAAATAATATACACAGTGAGATAGAGAGCGCATCATTTCAGAAGTTCATGGAATTAATAAAGTAACAGATATGAAAAATACAGAAATTCACCACAGAGGACACAGAGAGGGGAAGGAAGCGACTTTCTCGTAACCTTTTATCCTAAAAACGGCAGTTAGCCACGGATGAACACGGATAAACACTGATAAAACAAACACCTGAAAAGATAAAACTCTTCACCAAATAGGTGATTCACTTTGTCTGTAGAAGTCTTTGATATATCTGTGTAAATCTGCGTAAA
>CAMTXX010000088.1:0-28172 GCA_947085825.1 uncultured Nitrospira sp.
TAAGATTATCTTGAATCGCTGTATGGATAAAAATATGCGCAGAAACTATCACTTTAAGGTACACTAAGGTATCGAAAAATAAAATTTTTCACAATCCCGATACATATCGGGACATTTTCGTTATTGCATTATTTGGGTTAAGCAGGATACTTCAGCCTTCAGACGCTTAAAGGCAGGCATTTCCGTCTTTTGCATAGCATCAGAATTGTGATTTGAATTCAGCGAAGGCTTGCTTGAGTTCCACCAGTTCGCTTCTGAGGCTTGCGAGCTCTTCTTCCAGCATATTGATTCTTTCCCGGGTCGGCGCCTGGGGCATTGCATGCTCTTGAGGCAGGTCATGGGCGATGGCGCCTGAGAAAAGATGCATGTGCCTGCACTCCTTCCTGCCGGTTTCCCTCGGCAGCTTTAGGGCCAGAGCCGGAGCATAATCCATCAGGCCTTGCAGGGTTTTTTCGACATCTTCCAGGTTCCCAAATGGCGACATCCTTTCAGTATGGGTACGGAGTTCCCCAATTGTCTGGGTGCCGCGCAGCATAAGTTCGCAGAGAACGGCCAACTCCTGTCTTGACAGATCAAACCGGTCCAGGGTCGTATGCAGATATTTTGTGACGCGGCTTCCTGCTGTGTGCGTTTTCCGTACAAGCCCTTTTTCCTGCAGGCTGTCCAGCCCGTGTGAAACAACAGTTTCATCATAGGAAACAACCGGATTGCGGTTCGATTTCTGGTTGCAGGCGTTTGTCAGGCTATTGAGGGACAACGGGTAATACTCAGGGGTGGTCATTTCCTTTTCAATAAGGCAGCCGAGGATGCGGACCTCTGTGTCATTAAGAACTATATCCATCAGAGGCCCTTGCGCTCGAACCAGCGGAACAGGAGGATGCCTCCGGTTACAAAGACTGCAATGACGACCCAGTGATTTATTCCTAAAACCTCCGGAATCGTTATTACGCCGAAGTCACCCCAGGTGAGTACGGTTTTACTCAGAAAGGGATAGGCCTCCGCATACAAACCGGCTCCGGTGATCATGCCCAGGATGCCCCATAAGGCATCTGTACGGCCTTCGCCGAGAGCGCCTGCAGATGTGCCGGGGCAGTAGCCGATCAGGCCCCAGCCGATTCCGAAGAGGAGACCTCCGAGGATATTGCCGCCCAGGACAGCCGGTTTCATTCTCAGATCTGCAAGCCCGAGGTCGAGGAGGAGATGGACGCCGACCATGGCGACGAGGACCGTTGAGAACATGAACTTTACAATAGTCATGTCCATGAGCCTGAGCGCGCCGAGCTGCTTGTCATAGCGGATTACCCGCGCTTTCTGGAGGAGAAACCCGAAGATCATGCCGGTTACTAAACCGAAGAGGAGGATCTTCATCTTTTGTTGCCTCTGTAAAGAATTCCGGCGACGATCATGCCGCTGGCAAAGAAGCAGATGAGGGCTATGTAACCGCTTACTGCAAGCTGGAGCGAACCGCTCAGCCCGTGGCCGCTTGGTCAACCGTCAGCGAGCCTGGCGCCGAACATGGCGATCACCCCGCCAACATACGCAACCAGTGCCCTTTTTGTCCATGAAGCGCCGAATCGCTCATGCCAGGTATCCGGAATCGCTTGAATCCTGAATGAGCCGGAAGTCGTCGAGGAAATCAGGGAGCCGAAGAAAATGCCGATCACAAACATCCACTGCCAGTCTATTTCAATCGGATGCTTGATGAAATATTGCAACGTGGCCACCCTGTCGGGAGAAAATATACTCTCGATAAGGCCGGCAAAGCGGACAAAGGTTGTGGCAGCTCCAAAGTAATTGCCGGTTAGAAAGACCGAACAGACTATGAGCAGTCCTGCCAGTGAACCGGCTACGTAGGGATTCCATGTCTTTGGTTCCTGTGTTTTCATGTTTCTTTCCGATTTATAAAAACTATTTCGATCCTCATTGCCTTACAAGCCGACTTATCATCAGCGACAGAAAATCAATTCTCCAGGATCTCTTTCTTTTCGCTGCGGCATGTGAAATACTTCAGATTACCGTCATAGTCTCCGACAGCAAGTTCGACAAGCCCCTTTTTCTCAAATGCGCATGGAGAACTATGGTTTTTGACCTGCACTCCCCGGAGATACTCATCAGGATAAAAAACCGGGGTGCCCCAGTACCGGGGATCAGCAGTAAAGATGTCTATCTTTCCGTCCTGTTGTCCGACAAAGAGATAGGTTTTACCCTGATTTTTTACAATTGAAGGAGATGCAAATCTCCCTACTTTCGCATAATCAAATATTTTTTCGATCTTCTTCCATACAGGGTGACCGTCTTGTCCAAGCTCATAACGGAAGCCTTTGACATGGCCATCAGCCCCACCCACAACCAATTCCCATTTCCCATCATCATCAATATCAAAGATGGCCGGAGAGGCGTGCATGATCTTCGAAACTCCCCTGAAAAACTGCTTTACCTCAGACCACGACGGTTTTTCAAAAGACCCGTTATTCTGAAAAGCGCTGATGATCCCATCCTGCTGTCCGGCAATCAGGAGATGTCTGCCCTTCCATTCCGTTAATATCCCGCGCGAAAAACCCGAAAGCTTTATTCCTTTAAAAACCCCCGGCCTTTCAACCCACGGCAGGCCGTGTGAGGATGGTTCATACTTAAAAAGCTTGATTTCACCGTTGATGTTCCCTACAACCATAAAAGAGCTGCCATTTACTTCTGTTATAACAGGAGCGGAAGCAGGCCCTGCAAGGGTTCGCCAACTGAAAAAATCAGCAGAAACTTCCCATTTCAGATAATCGCTGCCTTTTTGTTTGAAATAAAAGAGTTCACCGTTTCCATTAGAGACCACCATATCCATGACTCCCGGCTGATTGCCCCTGACAAACGTCGGCGCGGCAAAATTATTGAAGGATAGAGACAGCCTGTTTGTCCGCCATGATGCGCCGCTTCCACGCCCTTTTTCGAGAACAGAAAGCTTGCCCATGCTGTTGCCTGCAACAATCAATATGCTGTCCCGGTGTTTAGTAATTGCAGGCACTACATACATCCCGAGGTTAATGCCTTTAAAATAGTCTCTGTCCCTTATAAAAATAATGCCCTTCCCTTTCCTCTTTCCCCTGAATAAAAAAAGATTCCCTGTTGAGTTGCCGACGATGAGATCAGCATTGCCGTCACCGTCAATATCAAAAAGCGCGGGAGCAGCATCATTGCCCACGTTTATCTCCGGCATGTCCATTCGTTTCCAGAGCGGACTGAAAGCGGTCCCTGCATTTTTATAAAAGATGACCTTGCCGGAATCCTTTGAAAAACCTCCGGTTCCTACCAGTATCTCAGGAGCCCCGTCACCATCGATATCACCTGCAGCAGGCGCGGAAAAAGCCCCAACCCTGATGCCATCGAAGTAATTTGAATCAAGTCTCCATTGAGGGAGATATTGAGAGCCGGAATTTCTGTAAAGACGCAGAAAACCGTCCTTGCTCCCTGCGATCATCTCATCTGACCCGTCTCCATCGATATCATAAAAAATAACACGGACAAAGGGTAATACTTCTATTCCGCTGGAGTTGAAAATATCACTTGTTTTCTCATCGCATTGCAAATACGATTTATACTTCACAAGTGGCACCTGCGTTTTGGGTTCAGGTTTCTGAATAACGGGAGCAACGGGAGGCAGAAGCTCCACAGGAGGACGTGTAAGCTCCTTCTGCGGTGCACAGGAAGCGATGAAAAAAATGATTATTATGAATACGGTTGTTTTCATAGAATGAAAAATCTCCGGCCGTTTATACAGCCGGAGATTTTTTGTTTGTTAAACAAATCTATTTTACGATTACTTCAAAGTGAACACGCCTGTTTGCCTTTGCTTCCTTTGATTCCTTGTTTTTCGGAGTCGGGATTTCAGGCATTGCAAGTCTTGTTTCACCGTAGCTGATTGTCGTCATCCTGCCGGAACTGATACCCTGGTTTACAAGGTATTCCTTCACCGCATTTGCCCTTCTTTCAGAAAGCGCCATATTATAGTCTTCAGCGCCATGGGCACAGGCATGTCCCTCGATCTGGACGCTGACTCCGGCATTTTCTCTAAGGGTTTTTGCATTCTTTTCAAGGATATCTTTTGCAACCCTGGTAAGGGTGGCCTTATCAAAGTCAAAGTGTATATCCTCAAGGATTATCTTCACCGGTTCCGGAGCCGGAGCAGGCAAAGGCGGAGGCGTAGGTTTAGGCTCAGGCTTTGGCTCAGGTTTTGGCTCAGGTTTTGGCGCCGGAGGTGGAGGCGGAGGTGGAGGCTCGGGTTTCGGAGCCGGAGGCTCAGGAGCAGGCTGTGGCGTCTTACCGCCAAAGGCAAAAGTAAGACCTGCTGTTGCCGCCACGTTTTGCATGTTAGTAATCACATTCCTGATATCAGCCCTGAACGCAACACGGTCATTAAAGAAATACTTGAAACCCACTCCTATATTCGCCATTAAGGTACTATAGTGGTCTCTGTTTTCAGGCCGTATTTGTGCGTACCCGATTCCTCCGACAAAAAAAGGATTGAGTTTCTTCTCGGGCGTGAAATGGTACAAAACATCTGCATGATACATCCACGCCCTGGTATCAATATTGTCAATGGCGGCTTCGACGCCGAGGCGGTTGGTTATGTTGTATCCCAGGCGCAACCCCATAGCCGTATCGTTTTTCAATCCATCTCCATTGCCAAAAACATGCCATCCGACAAAGGGATTTACCTCAAAACTTCCCTCCCTTATCTCAGCTGATGAGATTACCGGAAGGATTAACAAAAACATTGCCAAAAAAAGTAGTGCTATCCTGTTTTTCACATTCTCCTCCTGAATTATTGATTTTTTAAAATTATATGCCAAAACAATGTTCATGTCAACACAAAAAAGATTTGGGGTCTGCGACAAATTTATGGGTAACTGTGTTTCAGTTCACTTAAAGCAGGACGGTTCCATGTTCCCCCTCTTAATCCCGAAAGCTTTCGGGAAAGAGGGGGAAGGGGGAGTTACTTCAGGGGGAGTTATTTCATTGAAATTAAAGAAAAATATTAGAGTAACCCCCTCAATCCCCCTTAACCCAAGGGGGATGTTTTCAATCCTCTATGCACTCAGAAGTAAATTTACCCATAAATTTGTCGCACACCCTATTGTAAAGCACGATCAATCTGTTTTCGAAGCGGTGGACCATATTCCTGACGCTCAGATCACTCAGTTGGCCGTCCTGAAACCTGCCTGCCTTTTGCGGCCAGCCGGCCTTGCTTTGCAGAAACTGGAGGCCCTGCATGTCACTCTCGGCCCCCAGGACATAGCAGATATCCAGCGCAAGCCCGAAATTATGTCGTCTGTGAATGACCCCTGTGTGAGGGTCAAGATCAGCCTTAAGCAGACGTTCAATTATGACGCCCCTTAAAAGATTGCTGATAAAGCCGGTCACCATCTGCCATTTATTCTCATCTCCCGGTTTTAGCCGTGAGATTATCTCCTTATAGTTGCCTTCACCCAGACCGTGAATGAGCCTGCCTTCAAATTGACGGTCAAGGCGTTTGAGCACCCCGACCTGAATGACCATCCGTTTGGTATTGGCCCATTTTTCGTAACAGAGAATATTCTCCTTGTTTTCGAGAAATACCTTCTGTGCTTCGTAATGCGAGGCCAGCCTGTGATTGTAAGGTATTGTGACCGCCACTTCCTCGGCCCTGCGGTCCATAAAAACAACGGGGATATCATGTTCCGCAAACAGGGTTATCGAGCCGGCATCCAGTCTGACGTTGCCTATAATGACAACCCGGCTGAGAAGTCGGGCCGACACGCGACTGCAAGCCCTTTCCTTTGTCTTTATTAAAACAGAAGGCCCGTCTCTTACGACCCGGATTTGGTCTTTGCTTTCATTCAGATAGTAAGAAAATAATAAAGGGATCGGACACGTTTGTCAGCAAAAGAAATATTGCGGAAATATTTCTTTTGATCTTCCCTGTAGTCCCGAAGGCTTTCGGGACAGGGAATACGCTCGCTATCCATTTAATCCAGAGTTGTCAAAGAACAGGCGCTAATGCTTTAATTTAGGAAAAGTTGCGAGTTCAATTTTATTCCTGTATTGCGGATCGCATATATGAACATATTTTTCCAGATAATTGAGCAACTTCATTGAATCAATTTATTTGAGTTAAGTATTCGAAATATATTTTTTCAACATCATTAATTTCTTCAAATTTCTTAGCCTCATAGGTTACAGAAATATCCTTTGTTATAATTGGCAGCGTCTCCTCGCCACTGATGGCAGAGACGAGAAACCAGACCAAGTCAGGGTTATGTTGTTTTATCGAAAATAAGATTGCCTTGGCAATGTCTTGTCTGTCCCTGCCCGTGCCTACTGTAATTATCATGGTCTTTGGCATTTTATCCCCCTTCTTTACAAATAGCTATACTTATCATACAATAATAGCATATCAAGGAGGTGAGTGATATGCGTGCGACATTAAACATACCTGACGACCTTATTGCCGAGGTACAGAAACTCTCTGGCGAAAAATCCAAGACCAAGGCTATTGTGACCGCCATGGAAGAGTTTGTCCGGGAGAAGAAGATCAAAAAACTGCTTTCTCTGAGAGGAAAAATCCGGATTGATGATGTTACCAAAGAGCTTAACGAGCTTGAGATGAAGGAGATGGAGGAGAATGACAAAAGATGGCGTAATAGTTGATACCTCGGCCCTGATTGATTTTCTGAAAAACACAGAACCGAATGCCAAAATAGTCGAAGATCTCATAACCACGAAAAGATTGCTCACCACCGGCATAATCGTGGGGGAACTGTTGCAGGGGGTAAGGAGTTCACAGGAAGAACAGCATGTTTCTGAACTTATTGACGGCATCCCATCAATAGAACTAAACACTGCCGCCTGGCTTAAAGCAGGCAGGCTGGCATGTTCTTTGCGCCGGGAAGGGATTACGCTGCCGTTAACCGACGTTGCCATCGCTGCCCTATCCATCGAACATGACCTCTCCATTTTCACCCTCGACAAACACTTCGAACAGATACCGGGTGTGAAGTTGTTCAAGGCATAAGTCATCATAGCTTCGTCTCTCCACCAACCAAATGTTTTGTAAATGTATTATGAATCAGAATTGACATTAAAAAAGCCCTTATGCTATTTTGAAGACAAAGGAGCAAAATAATGGCGACACAACAATTGACAATCACTTTATCCGATAAAGTTCTCGATGAAGTTAAAAAATATAAAAAACTGCTGCACAAGAAAAGCACCGGGGATGCTGTGGCTGAACTGGTTAAATACGCCCTGACTCTGCCTCCATATTTCAAAGGATTTGACTGGAAAAAAGCAGAGGCAGAAGCAGACGAAGAAATAGCAGCAGGAAAGACAAAAGCCTTTAGATCCGCAGAAGATTTACTTTCAGACCTCAAAAAGTGAAAATCCTCCGTACCGAAATCTTTAAGGAGGACTATAAAAGACTTCCAAAATCCACTCAAGATAAATTTGATAACAAAATCAGCCTTTTTATAAGTACCATCAATCACCCCTCCCTTAGAGTCAAAAAGATGAAAGGACACAAAAACCGCTGGGAGGCAAGCATTGATATGTTCTATAGATTTACCTTTGAAGTCCATTCTGACCATTATCTCCTCAGGCGCATCGGCCCTCATGATGATGTTTTAAAGAAACCCTGATATTTCAGATCAGAAAGCTCTTTTAAGACAGTTTCAATTAACTCAAGTTCAATGGTGAGTTCTTTATGCAGCTCTTGCACTGTCATACAACACCCTGCCTTTTGTCTTGATATATTCTGTAAATTTTGATGGAGGAGTTAAAGCTACTATATCCAGAGACGTACCAAGCTCATCTTCAAGCCTTGCAGCAAGCTCATAAAGCTTCCATCCCTGAACGCCATCACAGGCAATATCAATATCCCTTGCTTCATCGGGAGTTTCCACTGAACTGCCAAAAAGAATCAGACGGGTAGCTCCATAAGATTTTGCAAGATCAATGATTTTTTCAATCTGCGTATCAGTAACTGCCATTTACCTGCCTCCTTCCATGCCTGTAGGTATTGTACCTAAACCATCAAATCTCGTCCCTCGCATCTGTAGCTTCGTCCCTTATTCATCAAGTCGGAAAGAGTTCAGAAGCTCGGAAGTGCGGAAAAAATCAGAGAGAACGATAAAAACTCCATAGCAATTTACCTGCTTCCTCAAGGAGAATCTCTATTTGAGAGGCATTGCCTTTTAAATAACCGAGCCTTTTTGCAAAACTGAAAAGTTATTCTGTCTCTGCAAGTGAACCCAATGCTATGTTATTATCCGAAAAGATCAGAGTGGCTGCCGGTCCTTACAAATGTAATAGTTTGCTCTTTTATATCAACCTTATAAACAAGCAGCCAGTCAGGCTCTACATGACATTCTCTGTGGCTGATATAGCTGCCTGTCAGCGTATGGTCTCTATGCCGCCGATCAAGACTTTCCTCGCGTACAAGCATTCGCATAATTATTTTTAGTTTTTCTATATCCTTACCCTGCCGGATCATCAGTTCAAAATCTTTTTCGAATTTGTTTGTGGTTTTAACCTTTAGCACTATACGCCCATCTTTTTGAAGAAGTCATCAACGCTGTCATATGTGGTCAGGTTTTTCCCTTCATCCGCATCCTTCATTGCCTTCAGGGTGGCTTTGTTGGGAATCCTTACGTCAAACGGCAAGCCTTTGCACATTTTGACCTGGGCTAAAAACAGATTTATAGCCTCTGATGTGCTTATCCCTAATCTCTGAAATATTCTTTCGGTATCCGCCTTTATAGCAGGTGTTGTCCTTGCCCTTATCATCGCTGTCTTGGTCATACTGCACCCTCCGTTGTTTTTTATTTTTATATTGTAGCACAAATGAGATACGCTTGTCTTTCCATGCGTCGCAGTCCCTTATTCATCAGGCCAACAAGTCATATACAAGATACGAGATGTTAGTGGCGAGGGTTTGCAGAAAGGCTATTCATCAAGCCCTGAATCATCCTGCTCAGTTCGATACACTCAGCGATTCTCTGATCTGAAATCCCCTTCTCCAAAATGCCCGTGTCTCTAACCTTGTAATACCAGTTTTCACTTTCACTCGTGCTTCTTTTCGCCATATCCAGATAATTCAAATATTGCTTCGTGCTTCCGGCATTAAAGCCTTCTGCGATATTTGCGCTTATGGAGCCAACGCTCCTTACCATCTGGTCTATGATTATTCTGCTTGCTTCATGTTTGGGGAATATCTTGATATCTTCCAATAAAGCTAAGAAAAGCCCGTGAGCCCTACGCCATACCACCAAATCCGTAAAATGCCTGACTTGTCCCATTCTTAATTCCCCTCCTTTTCACTCGTCCTTTGCATCGCGCAACTTGCATCTGCCGTTTCGTCCCTTATTCATCAGGTCAGCACGGCAAATTGCGCGATTGGTTGAGATTTCAGAGCATTTCTGCAGTCTTTCCAAAACTTTTATCATTGAAAATGCTTGAGTTCTATCTCTGCCTGTCTGATTAGCAAGATATACTTTGAAACTCAGGAAGTGTCTCTTTGTTAGCGTCAGACGATTTTGCCATATTTTACGACCTTTCGCTTTTAGCCCACATTACCGCAAAATACGAAATAGTGGAAATACCATGCAATTGATTTTACGTGATTTTCAACATAAGAAACATTTCAGAAATATTTCTTATTTGATGATATATTTCTTCAAACCTAACACAAACCTAACACACTATTTTAAATTCAAGATTCAAAATTCAAAACAATCCCCCCACATCCCCGACAATTCGGGTTCTAAAGACATGCAACACTGCCCCCAAAATAACCGTCTGATATTCTCGTCTATCAAATTCAGTCATCCCGTCTCCTCTTTGTTATTCATTGCGTTTGACACACCTTCAAGCCCGAGCTTTTCACGCACAAAGCGCCTCACGAGCTCAGCGATTTCTATTGCCTTTCCAGCCTCTGAAGAAGACGGCATATAAAAATCGTCAGGATAACGCACTTCAACTGCGTAGTCTGTCAAACTATCAAGGTCATCTTCAGGCAGATTACCAAAGGCTTTGTCTATTTCCATGCACTGCCTGACAAGAAAAGTGATGTTGTGGGTTTTGCTTATTTCCCTGCCGTGAAGGATAAGAAATGCCTTAAGATACTTCTTAACGCATTGCTGCATGTGAAAACAGACCATATCGGTTGCAGGATTTGAGGATGCCTGTTCGTCCTTGCCGGTTTTCAGATCATTTTCTGCTTTGAGAATCCACTTTTTTACAACATCCTCATTCATACAGGCACACCCTCTTTGGCTGCATAATACGTTACATAGCCGACATTCTTAGACTGCTCCAGATAGCTTTCTTCGGATTTGACAATCACATCAACAGGAATTAACATTTTCCCCAGACGTCTGCGAATGTTTCCGACAATTTTCAGTCTCTCATTTCGTTCAAGCTCCCTGTCTACCACCACCAGAAAATCCCAGTCGCTGTCATGCTGTGCTGTTCCCTTAGCGCGGCTGCCAAAAAGAAGAATAGATTTAACGCCAACTCCACAGGCAGTAAATTCATCTCTGATAACATCGATTGCAATATCCTTTTCGTTGATTCCTGCAATTTTTTCCATCATTTACAACTCCTTCCCCACATCCCCGATAAATCTGGATATAAAGACATATCCCCGCACCCCCAGAATCACCGTCTGATATTCTTTTTGATTAAAGTCCATCGCCTTGCTCCTATTTTCTCAGCGCTTTGTCTCCATGCACCAGCAAGACGCCGTCTTTTCTTGCTGTCTCTATCATCTTAGGAGTAAAGCCGCTTTTGCTGAAAAGGATATATCTGTTATTCCTCTTTTCCTTTTGCCAGTCAACAAGCCCTGATTTTCTGACAAGCTCACGATAAATGTCCTCGCCGATCTTTTTATTGCTCCACTTGCATTCTCCAAAATATACGGTTGCCGTCTCTTCATCAATCGCAACGAGGTCTATCTCCTCATCCCTTGACCACCATTTGCCTATCAGAGTGTATTGCATCAAGCTGTCTGCCATCAGTTTTTTGCACAGATCGCGGCAGGCATCTTCATATACTGTTGACACATGATGTTCAAAAGAAGCCCTTATGATTTTCAGGACATGATCCGCCCTGCCGATTTCAAGTCTGCTCCTGTTGGGGAATACATATTTGAACCAAAAGCTGAAAAATTTGTCATGCAGCCGGTAAAGTCCTTGTTTGCTCTTTTCCGGATATTTTTCAGTTACGGGTATATCTTTTTCCACAAACCTTAGTCCCCTCAGGATATCGAGGTATCTGGAGACAAGGCTCTTTTCAAAACCCGTTTCATTGATGATTTCCGAAAGTTTTCGTTTCCCCTGAGCAATAGCCCTGAGAATGACAAAGTAGTTTCTCGGTTCTCTCAGTTCTTCTCTCAGTATGTATTCAATCTCATTATAGAGAAAAGTCCCTTTATCAAGTATCAGTCCGGCAATATTTGCGAATATATCGTGTTTGGAGTTGAGTTTCTCAAGGTATGCAGGCACATTCCCGAAAACAGCGTATATTCTTACAATCTCGTCAAAAGTCCTGCGGGGGAAAAAGTCTTTCAATGCGGTAAAAGGCATCTCTTTCACTTCCATTGATGCCGTCCTTCTGCCGTAAAGAGGCGCTTTATGAAAGAGCACTTCCTTTTCCATCATTCCAATGCTTGATCCCATGAGGATTAAAAATACATCCGACTTTCCTATATGCTCATCTATCCCTTTCTGGAATATTGAGGATATGGCAGGATTTGAGCCGACAAGATACGGGAATTCATCAATCACTATTATCAACCGTTCAGGTTTGTCATTTATGTAGGAAAAAAATTGATGCCAGTCCCTAAAGCCCGCATCCGTAAGTATGGAGTCTTTAAAGTATTCTCCCGCAATACGACCTAAATTCCTCAACTGCTCTGTTCCCGAAACACTGTCTGCAAGAAAATATATTGCCTTTTTGCCTTTTATGAATTCCTGCACCAGCCGCGTTTTGCCAATGCGCCGCCTGCCGTAGATGGGCACAAACTGAAACACCGGAGCATCGTAGAGCTTTTCAAGAAAAGACAGTTCGCTCTGTCTGTTTATAAATTTCAAAGCCCTTCCTCCTAATTATGTATAATTACGATTAGTATAATCTAAATTATACTTTTAGGCAATGCTCGGTACTATTCCGTACTTCCCCAATCCGAAACCCGTGCCTTTGCCCACATGCAAAACCTCTCCTGCTTTGATTAGCGGCATGAACTGTCCAATATCCCCTTCAAAAAACAACCCTCCATGTTTCATTTGCTTCCTCATTCTAAAATAGACTATAATTATAGTCAATATTGACATTGAAAGGAGCGACGTAATGACAAAGACCATCCCCCTTGCCGAGGCGAAGAAAAGCCTTTCGGCGATCATAAAGGACGTTGACGAAAAATATGACCGGTTCACCATCACCAAAAACGGCGTCGAGGCGGCCGTCATACTGAGTACCGAGGAGTTTGACGGTCTCATGGAGACCCTCGACATACTTTCGCATAAAGAAGAACTGGACGCCATCGCGCGTGCAAAGCAACAGGTGAAAAAGGGTCGGACCGTATCTCTCGAAGATTTCAAGGCCCGACTAAAGGTCAAGTGAATTACCGAATCGAACTTGCAGAGGAGGCGGCCTCCGATCTTGAGGGGCTTCACAAATCCGACAGAAGGCTCTTTGGAAGAATCCTTTCTAAAATCGGGACCCTTTCCGAAAGACCCTTTGAAGGCAAACCGCTTGTCGGCAACCATAAGGGGGAATATTCCCTCAGGGTCGGAAACTATCGCATCATCTACGAACTTGATACAAAAGGGCATTTTGTCTTTGTCCTTACCGTAAAACATCGAAAACACGTTTATTAGTCCTTCACTCTGAATTTTGAATCTTGACAAACTCGTAAAAAGTCCAAGCATGGACAAAATGTCATGGTGAGCTTGTCGAACCATGCTTATAAATCAACCAGTTACAACACCCTTCGACAAGCTCAGGGTGACAGAAAAGGACTTTTTACGAAGCCATCAATCTTGAATTTTGAATCGGCCAAGTCCGAACCCCGTTCCTTTCCCGACATGCAATATTTCTCCCGCCTCAAGCAGCGGTAGGAACGGCCCGATTTCCCCTTCAAACGCAATCTCCCCCATAAATCCTCCCATCTTCATCCTTGTATCCTGCCGCGCCGAATACCGCTCCCAGTCATACCACCTCAAATCTCTTTTGACCACCTTCACTTCTTTGGCTTTTTCGATCATCCCCTTGAAGTCCCATGACGAAGTGTCGCCGTTACAATGGAAATAGTAAAGAAGTGAAATTCTTCTCAACAACTGCCGCACCAGAATATGGAATTCGAGATCAAGGGTGAGGTGCCCGTCGTATATGATCCGGGACGGGGTGAGGAAGTTCAGTGTAAGGCTCATAACTCCCCCGCCTTCGGCTCCCCCTCTTATCTTAAGAGGGGGCTGGGGGGCGTTAAAGAGCAGTTGTTTGTTTACAGAGTTGTAAATGCTCTTCCCGTCACAACTCACTTCTTTTAGTTCGTAATTCCCCCTGCCTTTTCCGATCCCCATCTTCCCGAGTTCGTCGAAGGTATAGACGAAATAAGGCAGATAATCCATGGCCCTGCCTATCAGGGTCAGACCGAAGATTATCTCGTCGCCGGGCTTGTAGGCATGTCTCTTATCCAGCGGCGGTTCGATTATGAAGGGGTGGGGAGCATTGGTATATTTCGTCATCATCTTCGTATCAGAGGGAGGAGGGGTTTCGAAGACATAGGAATAGACGCATTTTTCTTTGAGGATGCAGTCCGAGCAGTCGTTCTTCCTTAGTGCGCAGACGACCCGCCTGAAGGCATTTCCGAACCCGCCACGCAAAGCAGACCCTTTGTAGGAAGGCAGAAGTATTACGTCTTTTGCAAGAAGTGAAAATAAAAAGGAACGATAATCAATATTCATGCACCCTCCTGGATTGACAGACAAACCTGATTTCAAGAGAGGGGAAAAGACTCATGCATCATCCAAAAGACTGAGGTTCCTCGGCATCTGATCAACCTTCTCAAGAACAGGGATTTCTTCCGAGCCAGTAACACCGAGTTCTCTGAACTTCCTTATTGACGGCAGGACCCTCGATTCCATTGAGCCCACTGCCTTGTTATAAGAACCAATCGCCTTTTCGAGGTTTTTACCGACATTGTCGAAATGCTGAACGAGTATGCTCATTCGTTCATAGAGTTGGCGGCCCAGATCACTGATCTCCTGCGCATTCTTCGTGACCTGCTCCTGCCGCCATCCATAGGCGATCGCCCTTAACAGGGCTATGAAAGTTGTCGGAGTAGCGATAATGACCTTTTTCTGAATTCCGTCTTCGATAAGGGAACTGTCCATTTCAACTGCCGCACTCAGGAATGATTCACCAGGTATGAAGAGAATAACGAATTCAGGTGATTGCTTGAACTGGCTCCAGTAATCCTTTGAAGCAAGCTTATTCATATGCGCCCTTACCTGTTGGGCGTGTTTTTCCATAATAACCCTTTTTTCTTCCTCAGTCGCAGCATTGACAGTATCCAGATATGCCTCAAGGGAGACCTTTGAATCAACGACAATCTCCCTGTTCATCGGCAGGTGCACGATCATATCAGGCCGTATCCTGCCCTTTTCCGTATCTACAGACGGTTGCTCAGTGAAGTCGCAATGAATAGACATTCCTGAGAGTTCAGCAACTCTCCTGAGCTGCATTTCACCCCATCGGCCTCTGACCTGCGGCTTTCTTAAGGCTGTAACCAGGTTGCTTGTCTCTTTCTGGAGGTTTTCCTGGGTAGAGGCCATAGTCCTTAATTGTTCTTCAAGGCTTCCGTAGGCCTTGTGCCTGCCTTCTTCCATCGTCTTTATCTGTTCTTCATATCTTTTCAGGGTTTCATAAAGCGGTTTTATCATGCCGTCCATCGCTACCTGATGCTCTCCCAGCCTGCCCCTGGTATCAGTCACTACCTTGCCGAGGGATTCAGAGGCGAGCCTTAGAAAATCTTCACTGCTGCTCTTAAGCGCAGCCGAAGAAAGCGCATTAAAGGTGTCGGTCATCTCCTTTTTCATCGTGTCTATAAGCGCCTTCTGTTCCTCAAAGCCTTTTTGGGCTGCACCGAGCTTTGTAATGGCCTCAGTCTTTACCTGTCTCTCAGAATCAAGGACAGTTCTAATCTGGTTCATATCCAGATCCTTCTGTTGAATCAGCAGTCTCAGTTCACCGGTGACCGCTTCAGCGCTTCCGGCCCTTGCTTCAAGCTGCGCCGTCTGATTAGAATAGCCGATCTGGAGGTCTGCAAGCTCTTTTGAGTATTTATTTTGCAAACGAGACTTTACAAAGAACCATGAAATAATCCCGCCGATTATGATGCCTGCAATGCCATATACTATTGTATCCACGATTATTGTTTCCTTTACGCGCCCTTAAAATATTCTCGGAGTACTGTTAATTCAGTATCTCTGTGCCTATCCCCTCTTTGGTAAATATTTCAAGAAGCAGGCAGTGGGGGACCCTCCCGTCTACAATATGAGTTTTGCCCACTCCTTCTGAAAGTGCGTTCAGACAGGCCTGCACCTTCGGGAGCATACCGCCCGTGATTGTCCCATCCTTGATCAGCTTGATTATCTGCCCCTTTTTCAGGGTAGAGATAATATCGCCTTTTTTATTCAATATCCCCGGCACATCGGTGAGGAGCATGAGCTTTTCTGCCTTGAGCGCAGATGCGACCGCAGCAGCCACAAAGTCTGCGTTGATATTCAATGTTTCTCCCTGAGGGCCCACGCCGATAGGAGATATGACCGGAATAAACCCGTCCCTTTCAAGGCTGTTGATGATATCCGGCGATATAGAGGTAACCTCACCGACAAGTCCGATATCCACAATCTCGCTGACTCCTGTTTCCGGGGTAAGTTTTTTTATCGTCTTTTTTTGCGCCTGTATCAGTCCGCCATCCTTGCCGCTGAGGCTGACCGCCTTTCCCCCATGTTTGTTGATGAGGCCGACTATCTCCTTGCTCACAAGCCCGCCAAGCACCATCTCGACTATATCCATAGTCTCCTGATCAGTCACCCGCTGACCATGGACAAACTCGGGTTTTTTCCCCATCTTCTCCATAGTGGCTGATATCTTTGGTCCGCCGCCGTGGACGATGACAGTCCGGATCCCGATAAAGTTAAGCATCACCACATCCTTTGCAAAGGACTCCTTTAACTCACTTTTTGTCTGGGCCGCGCCTCCGTATTTGATGACAACAGTCTTGCCATAAAAATTCCTGATAAACGGCAGCGCATCTATCAGAATTTCCGCCTTTTTTATGATCTCTTCCATTATTCTTCCCTCTCAAAACATGGTATGCAGAGTATCTTTCCGCTCCTCACCCTCGCCCTGGGCTCCATAACCTTTTCATTGCATTCATCGCATTGCAGACTGGGATAGATCCTCGCCTCCTCAGGCAATGCCCGCCGGCCTTTTGTGACCTTCATCAGTTCTTTTTCATCAGCTTCGAGAATATGCCGTATTTTTGCGGCCTTTCTGTTATGGACGAACTCCATCACTTTTCCTGAATGGTCGCCTTTTGCGTATTGCTCCCACATAGCCTTCTCCTTTGCAGACTCAGCAGGTTTTTGCCAGTGGACAGAGATTCTGAGACTCTTTCCCGAAGGTCTTTGAATAAAGGTATATACCTGTTTGCCGTAATCCCTGAAGATCAGATTGCCTTTCCCAAAGGTACAGCCTGTCATAACCTGAACAGCGTCCACTGCGCAGGAATTGTTCTCGACGATCGCAACAAGCTCCTCGTCCTCAGACCTCCCCTTAAACTCCCTGAGGGCCCGCAAAGAGACCCGGTAGCCCAGGGCAAGGCCAGGACAGGAGTGCCCGTGAAAATCAACAATATCATCAAAAGTTTTCATACAGGGATTTTACATGAAAAAGGACTTTTTTGGGTAGGACTTCATTCAAGGACTTCCTTTGCTTTATGAGTGTTTCTTTTATTGTCTTGCAGAAACCGCTTGTCTTGATTAATCCTATAAAAAGCATTTGGCCACAGATTTACGCAGATTTACACAGATATATCAAAGACTTCTACAGACAAAGTGAATCACCTATTTGGTGAAGAGTTTTATCTTTTCAGGTGTTTGTTTTATCAGTGTCGCTTAGAAGCGTCTACTGTTTGGTTATCCGTGTTCATCCGTGGCTAACTGCCGTTTTTAGGTTAATATATCCGCAGAAATTTATTGATAGTATCTAAAGACATTTCGTGAGACTTCTGATGAAAAAGAAATTCAACCAGGTTTATCAATTCAGGATCACCTTAAAGGACATAAAACCGCCCATATGGAGGAGGGACCGGAGGATATGAGGAATTTCTGGAGATCATCATGGACCCGGACCATGAAAGATATGACGAAATGCTGGCATGGGCAGGAGATTTCGAGCCTGAATATTTCAATAAGAATGATGTTGTCTTCGATCACCCGGCAAAGAGGTTTAAGGCCTTGTGGGATTGAGGGACTAAGAAGCATAATTTCCACAGCGTGTTTTCACCCCACGCCCCGGTTACTTTTCTTGGCTCTTTCTTATATTGCTCTGACAATAGGTTAGTAAAATATTGACTCACAGTTTAAGATATATTAAACTATCAATACAGTGAGCAGTCATTCAAAGGGTTGCATGGCAGATCCTTTGGCTTAAAAACAAAACAGTATGTACTAAAAAGGAGATTGTATGGCAACACAGAAATTGGATTTTAAAGGCATGATGTGTCCGATGCCGATCATGAAAACAGCTATTGCAATAAAAAAAGCGGCCTCAGGCGATGTTTTTGAAGTTGTTTGCGATGATGCCGGTTTTGAACCCGATGTCAGGGCATGGTGCAAAGAGACCGGGAATATTTTAAACAGCATCAGCACAACAGGCAAGGATATTACGGCTGTTATTACGAAAAAATAGGTTATAGAGGAGAAAAACGTGGAAAATAAAGAGCTTTCACAGACAGTTCATGAGCTTCAGGAACGTCTTGATAAACTTGAGGCAAAAAATTCCAGGCTTACGATGGTGCTTTTCAGCGGAGACTTTGATAAGGTGATGGCTGCCTTTATAATCGCAAATGGGGCGTTGGCGATGGGTAAGGAAGTCACCTTGTTTGTCACCTTCTGGGGACTTGATGCCATTAAGAAGCCGGATATGGGGACCGCAGGGAAAAATATTCTTGAAAAAATGGTCACCTGGATGAGGCCGAAAGGGCCGGCCAAACTGCCGACCTCCAAGATGAATTTTGCAGGGATAGGGCCGAAACTCTTCCATTATATGATGGGCAAAAAGAATGTTGAACCCCTTTCATCCCTGATTGAGATGGCAAGAGAATTCGGCCTGAGGATTGTCGCCTGTCAGATGACGATGGATGTAATGGGGATCAAGAAAGAAGATCTGATTGATGGCATAGAAGTCGGCGGTGTTGCTGTTTTCCTCAATGAATCGTATGGGTCTAATACAACTCTGTTTGTGTAAGGGAATTTGGAGCTGCTCAGGTGGATAGACTGAAGGTAGGCAGACCGAAGGTGGACGGCGAAAGGCTTTCAGGTACTTCAGTCTTCAGTCTAAATACCTGAATAGTTATGTTTTTTACCTCTGAATGCGGAAAGACAAAACTATTCCGCGTTCAGAGATTCCTTGAGCGCTTTCCCGGCCTTAAAATAAAGGACTTTTTTCTCCGGGACTTCAACCGCCTCTCCGGTTTTTGGATTTCTTGCCTTGCGCGGATTTCTTGTTTTTAACCGGAAATTTCCAAAACCTCTAATCTCGATTTTTTCACCGTGCATAAGGGCTTTTTTTATGCTTTCGAAAACGGTCTCGACAACAATCTCTGTCTGGTTTCTTGTAAGCCCCTCAACTTTTTCAGCAACTTTTTCGATCAGAACTGATTTTGTCATAAAACCTCCTTAAGGTGAATACAGGTATTTTATCTTTACCGTCGGAAAAATATCGATCATTTCTTTCGGAAATTTATTTCTTAAAATATCGATAACTGATAGTTTATCTTTTTTTGAAACAACCTCCGGCTCTTCTTTAATTCCGGCAAGGGCTGCCGCTGTTTTTATTGCATCTTCAAGGGTTCCCAGTTCATCAACGAGGCCGTGAGCTTTTGCCTGCTCACCGGTGAAAATCCGGCCGTCTGCGATTTTTCTGATTTCTTCGATCCCGAGCTTCCTTCCTTCGGATACCGCTATTATGAATTGCTCATGGACGTTGTCCATAACCCCCTGGAGTATTTTTCTGTCTTCTTTGTCCATGGTGCGGAATGCGGAGGCGATGTCTTTATGCTTGCCGCTTTTGATGACTTCGGTCCTGATCCCGATCTTGCTCATGAGTCCTTCCAGGTTCGGTATTTCCATGATAACACCTATAGAGCCGGTGAGAGTCCCGGGGTTTGCTATAATTCTTGTTGCCGGCGCTGAGATATAGTATCCTCCTGAGGCTGCAATCGAGCCCATTGACACGACGACCTGTTTTTTTGCGACAGCCTTCTTTACTTCTTCGTATATTTCCTGTGATGGCGCTACCGCCCCTCCGGGGGAGTCGATCCTCAAAACAATGGCCTTTATTGATTTATCTTTCGTGTATTCCTTGATCTCCTCGACAGCGGCCTTTGAATCCATGATGGGGCCTTCGAGCCTGATAAGAGCCAGCTTGTTTCCTATGGGAATATTCTTCTGGAATAGGGTCAGAAACAGGCTGATAAACAAAAGAAGCAGAAGCAGTCCTGATATGATAAGACAGGATTTTTTCATTCATCAGTCCTTTTTATCCCGTTTAGAGATGAATCTCTAACGGGACTTACATTTTTCATGCTCAGGCCGATTTTTCTCTCTTCAAGGTCTATCCTGATAATTTTTGCCTTTATCTCATCTCCCTCTTTTATCTGTTCCTGATCTTCTCCTTCAGACGGTTGAACAATCTCTGAAGAATATATAAGTCCCTCAACGCCGCCTTCTATCTCTATGAAAATGCCGAAATCGGTTATTCTTAATGCCCTCCCCGTAACTTCGTCTCCGAGTTTGAATTTGGCAGGGATAATTTCAATCCAGGGATCTTGTTCCAGTTGTTTGAGGCCAAGCGCGATTTTTTCATTCACAGGGTCCAGGTTGAGAATGACGGCCTCGATTTTTTGTCCTTTTTTAAGGAGTTCGGAAGGGTGCTTAATATGCTTTGTCCAGGAAAGATCAGATATGTGAATAAGACCGTCTATGCCTTCAGGGAGTCCGACAAAAACCCCGAAATCAGTAAGGCTCTTGACCTTGCCGGAAATCTTTTGTCCCGGCTGATAGCGCTGGGCGATTAGTTCCCAGGGACTTGGTTTTGTCTGCTTGACGCTCAGGGAAAGCTTTCTTTCGTCCTTGTCGACTTTTAGAACTATGGCCTCAATTATCTCACCAATAGAGAGATATTTTGACGGGTGCTTCGGCCTCGGCAGCCAATCGATTTCGGAAATATGGACAAGGCCCTCAAGACCTTCCTCAAGTTCAATGAAGGCGCCGTAATCAGTGAGGCTTACAACCTTTCCTGTTATAACCTTTCCTGCGGGATATTTCTCTTCGATATCCATCCATGGGTCCGGTTTTTTCTGTTTATATCCGAGAGTCACCCTTTCTTTTTCCGCGTCATATTTCAGTATCATGACCTCTATCTGGTCGCCGATAGCGAATAGCTCGGAAGGATGGGTTATTCTGCCCCATGATATATCTGAAATATGGAGGAGCCCGTCGAGGCCGCCGAGGTCTACGAACATCCCGTAATCTATGATATTCTTTATTGTTCCCGTGAGAAGCGTCCCTTCTTTGATCTTCGTCATTGTTTCCACTTTTTTAAGCGCCTGCTCCTCTTCTATGATCGCCCTTCTGGATACGATCACATTAGAGCGTTTATTGTTGATCTTCAGTATCCTGAATGAAAGCTTCTGGCCTATCAGGCTGTCGGAATCTTTTATGATCTTCGTGTCTATCTGTGAGCCTGGGAGAAAGGCCTTAACGCCGCCGATATCCACATTCATGCCGCCCTTTGTTTTTTCGATGATCTTTCCTACAACTTCAGAGCCTTCCTCAAGAGATTTTTCGAGTACATCCCAGGTTTTTAT
Source organism: uncultured Nitrospira sp. (assembly GCA_947085825.1). Lineage (GTDB taxonomy): Bacteria > Nitrospirota > Thermodesulfovibrionia > Thermodesulfovibrionales > UBA6898 > JAOUFP01. Next base: position 21,182 of record CAMTXX010000088.1, read on the forward strand.
TTTTGATGCGCGTTCTTTGGAAAGCCTTATCAGGCCTTCGGAGTCCCGCATGTTTTCAACATAAACCTCCAGGCCGGTCCCGGGCTTTAATGTCCTGAGTTCTTCTTCAGTGAATTCATCGATCCTTATGTATCCCTCGGATTTGTATCCTATATCTACAATGATGACATTTTGTTTTATGGCAAGTACTTTACCTGACAGCAAAGACCCTTCCGAGATAGTTTGAAAAGTTTCTTCATAAAGTCTTTCCATTTCGTTGTTATTAGTTTCCATTACAGGAATTCCCTCCTATATCTATAATTCTTTTTTCTATTTTTTTAATTATCCATTCAGGTGTTGAAGCGCCGGCGGTAATGCCGACTTTTTGTGTATTTTCAAACCACTCTTTCTTTAGTTCTTCTTCAGTCTCTACATGATATGTCCTTACAGACAGGGATGCGCACAGATGTGCGAGTTGTGTCGTATTAGCGCTGTTTCTGCCTCCAGCCACGACCATAACATCAACCTTGCGGGCCATATCCGCGGTCTCTTTCAGTCTCAGAGCAGTGGAGCTGCATATCGTATTATATACTTTTACCTCTTTTACATGTTCAATGATGTTTGAAAGGACTTTTTTCAAGGCTTCAACCGGCTGGGTGGTCTGAACAACTATTCCTACTTTTGGTTTGAATTTTGGAAGCGGAGTATTTTCATCAACGACTACCGCGTCATCACCGGCATAACTCATAATGCCCTTCACCTCAGGGTGGCTGCTGTCCCCGAGGATCACTACCTGATACCCGTTTTTTTTAAGAAGTCTTGCATAGTTCTGGGCATTTTTTACAAAGGGACAGGTAGCGTCAATCAAGCTGAAACTCTCTGATGTTAACTTGTCATAGAGTTGATGAGGGATGCCATGTGTCCGTATGATAAGCGCCTTTATCTCTTTGTCCTGAAGGTCGCTGACATCATCTATGGGAGATATGCCTTCAGTCTTTAATTTTTCGATAACCTGCGGGTTGTGGATGATCGGGCCAAGGGTATAGACTCCGGTCGGCATCTGTTTGGCCATGTCAAAGGAAATATCAATAGCCCTTTTTACCCCAAAACAAAAACCCGCCCTTTTTGCAATAATTATTTTCATCTGTTCGTAGCCTTAGTTTTTTGGTTCATTCGTAAATAAGTTGAAATGATCATAATACTGACTGTCCCGATGAGTCGGGACGCTTAAGACCTGCGGGAATGACAAATAAAAACAAGCATTCAAGATTGTCATCCTCGGGCTTGACCCGGGGATCCAGGATATCTTCAACTTAAATACGAAAGACACCTTTTCTTTCACTGAGCAATACCGTCTTTTATAATTATATCAAGGATTTTCCGAAAAACATCATCTATGGATAGACCGGTTGAATCAATAATATGCGCGTCAGCAGCCTTTTTCAGAGGAGCTATGTCCCTGCCTGAGTCCCTGGCGTCTCTTTCCATAATATCCAGGTGTATCCTGTCCTTGTTGACTTCAAAGCCCCTGGATATCAGCTCAAGGGTGCGTCTTCTGGAACGTTCTTCCACAGAGGCGTCAAGATAAAATTTCCTGTATGCCGAAGGAAATACGACCGTGGTCATATCACGCCCTTCTGCCACAAGGTCTGAGTGGAGCGCTGCATTTCTTTGGATATTCATGAGATGTTCGCGCACCGGAATCTTTGCTGAAAATACGGATGCATAATGACCTGCCTCAGGTGAACGTATCTCATGGGAGACGTCTTCACCGTTGAGCATGATAAGTCCTTTTTTGAACTCGACCTTTGTTTTTTTCAGTGCAGGGAGGAGTTCTTTATCGGTTGCGGATTCGTTTACGCCCATGCGTATGAGGTTTAGGGCTACAGCCCGGTAAAGTGCGCCTGTATCAAGATATGTATATCCGAGTTCTGCGGCGAGAAGCTTTGCAAGGGTGCTTTTGCCGGCCCCTGAAGGTCCGTCTATGGCTATTACTTTTTTCATGATGAGAATTTTCCTATAATATCAAAAAATCCCGGGAATGATATATCAACTGCTGAGGCGCCGTTTATCACAGTTTTGCCCTCTGCTATAAGCGCTGCAACAGCCATGGACATGGCGATTCTGTGGTCTCCGTGACTTTCCACTTCTGCGCCGCGCAGGTTTTCGGCGCCCTTTATGCCAAGGCCGTCAGGATATTCCTCGATCTCAACCCCCATTTTTCTCAGTTCAGTTGCTATGGCCTTAATCCTGTCAGATTCCTTCACCCGCAGTTCCTCCGCGCCTTTTATTGTCGTTGTCCCCTCAGCAAGGGCTGCGGCAACACATAAGATGGGGAATTCATCGATCAGGGACGGCACTGTCTTACCTGTTATCGAGACTGCCCTTAATGCTGATTTTCCGCTGCTGTATATATCACCGACAGGCTCACCGGAAACATCATGGATGTTAGAAATTTCTATTGCTGCCCCCATACTTTTTAATACCCCCAGAAGGCCTGTTCGCGTGGGATTAAGGCCGACATTCCTCACAGTGATTTCAGCGCCTGGTATCAGCAGCGAGGCAACAATGAAGAAGGCGGCTGAGGAAAAATCACCTGGCACATGCGTATCCAGCGGTTTAAGTTCTCTGCTTCCTCTGACAGTAATCCGCAGACCTTCCACGCTTATATCAGCTCCGAAGGCAGGGAGCATCTTCTCCGAGTGGTCGCGGGATTTTATCGGCTCTAGGATTTCCGTATCTCCTTCCGCATAAAGCCCGGCCAGCAGCAGCGCTGATTTTACCTGTGCGCTTGCAACAGGCATGACGTATTTAATGGGTGTTAGATTTCCTCCCTTGATTGCCAACGGCGGATACCGGCTGTCGTCTCTGGCGATAATATTGGCTCCCATTAGGCTGAGGGGTTTGATGACCCTTCCCATTGGCCTTGTCCTGAGAGAGCTGTCCCCTGTTAAAACAGAGAAAAAGGGGCTGCCGGAAAGAACACCTGAAAGGAGGCGTATCGTAGTGCCGGAATTGCCGCAGTCAATAACATCCTGCGGTTCGGACAATCCGTGAATTCCCTTGCCGTGTATCGTTAATGCGGCGCCTTCATCAATGATCTCTATCCCGAGGCTCCTGAAGGCGTTGATGGTGCTGAATGTATCCTGTGCCCTGAGGAAATTTCTGACCGTGCTCGTCCCCTTTGCGAGAGAGGAAAAAATGACTGCTCTGTGGGATATTGATTTGTCAGGCGGAGGGGAAAACTCGCCCTTAAATACCCTGGCTTTGTTGAGTTCTATCCTATCCAATATTTTCCCTCAGAACACGGGCCTTCCGGAATTCCGCCTTTAGTGAATCCGAATCACCGGCCTTGAGATATTTGTCCAGCATGTTAATGTTTCTTTTGAATACATCAAGAGTATCAACAAGGTTGTCCCTGTTGAGGATGCAGATATCATTCCACAACTCCTCTGAACTACCTGCGATCCTTGTAGCGTCCATAAACCCCTTGCCGCAGAAATCAAGGTATGCCCTGTCCATGTCTGCCACAGTATTGACCATGGCATATGCGATCAGGTGCGGCAGGTGGCTGACAGCAGCGTAAATTTTATCATGCTCTTCCGGGCTTAAGGTTAGAACTTCAGAACCGAGGGCCTTCCAGAGGTCCTTTGTTTTTTCAAGAGCAGCAGGGTCTGAATTTTCAGTAGGGGTGATTATGTATTTTGCATCCCTGAAGAGTTCGGGGTTTGCTGAGGCAATGCCCGAACGGTCACTGCCTGCTATCGGGTGTCCGCCTATATAATGGACATCTTTCGGCATGAGTTTTTCAATTTTCCTTACCAGCGTGCCTTTTACGCTGCCGACATCAGTCAGCACAGCCCCTTTTTTCAGGGCAGGGGCGATTGTTTTTATCAACTCAAGGAATGAACCCACCGGTGTTGAGAGAATTATCATATCTGCTTCTTTGCAGGCTTCTGCAGGGTCTGTTTCAAAAGAGTCTATTATATTCCTCTCTTTTGCCTTTAGGAGGTTTTCCCTGTTTCTCCCATAGCCTGTAATTGTGCTGCAAAGTCTGTTTTTTTTCAGCGCAAGTGCAAAGGATGCTCCAAGCAGTCCGACACCGAGTATGGTTATCCTGTTAAACATATCTGCCGGTGACTGCCTTGAAAGCCTCTATAAAGCGTTTGTTTTCTTCCGGCAGTCCGATGGTTATCCGTATGGCATGTGGTCCCATCGGCCTTATGATAACACCCAACTGCAAGAGGCTTTCATAAACAGCCGTAGCTTTTTCAACAGGTATGTAGAGAAAATTTGCTTCTGTGGGAACGTACTTTATCCTGATTGAATCAAGTTCATTATACAGATATTTTTTGCCTGATTCGTTGATATTTCTCGAATGCAATACGTGTTCAGTGTCATTCAGCGCTGCGAGTGCGGCCCTCTGCGCCAGCGTATTAGTATTGAACGGCTCTCTCAGCCTGTTCATGTCGTTTAAAATTTCCTTTTTTGCGATGCCGTAGCCGATTCTCAGGCCTGCAAGGCCGTAAATTTTTGAGAATGTCCTGAGGATAAGGATGTTCTTTTCACTCCGCAGATATTTCATGCTGTCTGCATAGTCAGGGTCAGAGACATACTCGTAATAGGCTTCGTCGAGCACAACAAGTATGTTGTTCGGGATCTTTTCCATCATCTTTTCAAATTCGTCTTTTCTGTTGATCGTCCCGGTAGGGTTATTTGGATTTGCGATAAAGACCAGCTTAGTCCGGGGTGTGATCGCATCAGCCATTGCTTCCATGTCGTGGGTATAATTTTTCAGGGGTACCTGAATTGATTTTCCGCCGACACCTTGAACAGCCATTGAATATACAACAAAGGACGGGGCCGCCATCACAGCCTCGTCGCCATTTTGCATATAGGTTCTTGCTGCCATATCAATGAGCTCATTTGAGCCATTACCCAGAATAATCTCATCTTCCATGACCGACTCATTGGCCGATTCACCGGCAGACAGCTTTTCAGCCAGGGCTTTTCTCAGGTAATACCCTGCGCCGTCAGGATACCGGTTGATATCAGAGAAGGCACCTTTGATCGCCTCAAGCGCTTTAGGAGACGGGCCGGACGGGTTTTCGTTTGAGGCAAGCTTTATTGAATTCGAAATGCCGAGTTCCCTTTCGAGTTCCTCAATGGGTTTTCCGGGTATATACGGCTGTATGCCGAGCACATAATCAGGCGCTTTAATCACTGTATCCTTCCCTGGGGATAGGAACCGAGAATTTTCAGATAAAGACAATCTTCCTTAAGTGTGTCGGTCGCCTTTTTTATTTTTTTATCCTCGATATGTCCTTCCATATCAACAAAGAATATATATTCCCAGGCCTTTTGTTTTGAAGGCCTGGATTCTATCTTGGTGAGGTTGATCTTCGCCCTTTTGAAGGGAAGCAATATGGAATAGAGAGCGCCCGGCCTGTCTTTGATCGAGAACATGATCGAGGTCTTGTCATTGCCTGATTTGGGAGGAAAGTCTTTAGAGATTACGAGGAACCTGGTAACATTGTTCCTGCTGTCTTCTATGTTCTTCTCAAGAATCGAAAGATCATATATCCTGGCAGCGAGTTCGCTCGCGATCGCAGCAGTGTCCTTTTCCTTTGCAGCAAGTTCCGCTGCCTTTGCGGTGCTTGTAGCCTCCCTGGTGGGCACCCCCGGCATATTTGATTCAAGCCATCCCCTGCACTGCGCAAGCGCCTGGGGATGAGAATATATCTTCTTTATCTTTGTCCTGTCGGTCTGTTTAGAGATAAGGTTGTGCGATACCTGGAGGATGATTTCTGCGACAACCTTCAGGTCTGAGTCCATGAACATGTCAAGCGTGTAGCTGACAACGCCTTCATTGGAGTTTTCGATAGGGACGACGCCGTATTCCGCCTTGCCTGTCTCGACGTTTTCAAAGACCTGTTTGATGCTGTCAACAGGCACAAAGGCTGATGAAGAGCCGAAGTGACGCAAGGCAGCGAGGTGTGTGAAGGTGGCAAGAGGGCCGAGGCAGGTGACCTTCAGAGGTTCTTCAAGAGAGACGGAAGCAGAAAGGATTTCGCGGTATATCGGCTTTAGGGCGTCATTTGGGAAAGGGCCTTTGTTTTGGGCTGTGAGCCTTTGGAGTATCTGGCGCTCACGGTCGGGTTTATAGAACTTCGATTTCTGTGTGCGTTTGATATTTCCGATTTCTATAACGATTTCAGAGCGTCTGTTGAGCAGGTTGAGTATCTCGTCGTCGAGCTTGTCGATATTTTTTCTGAGTTTGTCTATTTCTTTCACGTTTGACCTTTAAAATTAAAAAATTCTGTCCTGTTTACTGGCGGCAGGTTTTCAAATGAATGTTAATATTACCGAATTATCCTTATTTTTTCAAGGGGTTTGAGGAATTTTGTTATTAAAGTGACTTTTTTATTGTTACGATGAGGATTTGAAAATCTGATTGCAAATGCTGAGATTGCTGCTGCAATAAACAGCGGAATATTGATTTATCGGGGTTTAATTATTTCCCGTTGCTTTGTCTTTGGGTGAGTATTCTCACCTCGACCGAATGTTCCTTATGGTCATCAAGAAGTGTAATAGCCTTGTCAGGCTGCTCAACGCCATCTACGGTCACACTAATCTCGCCGATCATCTTATTATTGACGGCGGGCGTTTGCCGTTAAAGCTCTTTGGATTCCTTCAGTGCGTAGCGAATAATATTATCATGTAAACGATAGTAAAGGGTCCAAGGCGATTGATAAAGGCAGTACCTGAATCCAAGTCGCCTTATTGTACGATGGCAGACCATGTCCGGAACTGCCGCCTTCAAGCAACTCTTTGTGGACAGCGTCGGGAATGGAAACCTGCTGAAATAGCTTTTGAAGGATGTCTATGCGATCAATAAGAGCAAGTGCAATAACAGGTCCAGTGTTCGACACCAGGCGGCCCGTCATTGCTCCATATCCGCAAACTCAACTTCGAGTTCCTCCTGATCCCATTCAACAGTAGCAGCGCCGTA
>CAMTXX010000089.1:0-18881 GCA_947085825.1 uncultured Nitrospira sp.
GACTGCTGAGGTTCTACTTCAACCTTTTTCCGTATCCGCTCTATGAAGCCTTCTGAAAATTCCTGCCCGCAAACCACCATGCCCTAATATAAAATATTTCTACCCGCTGTGTCCAGTAAAAAATGTGGGATATGATCAGTTATTAAAGAGGGGAATGGGGGGAGTTCAGGGGTTCTATGCAGCTTTCAAAGAATACCTTATCAGCAGTCTTACAGAGGATGAATTTTCAGACCTGTATGCACAGACCATAACTTACGGATTATTTGCAGCCAGAACTCGTTCAGAAGGAGAATTCAACAGAAAACTTGCCTATGACAATATTCCTCAGACAATCGGTATCCTGAGAGACGTCTTTCAGTTTGTTTCTTTGGGTTCACTCCCTCAGCAGATGGAATGGATTATTGATGATATTTCGGAAATCCTGTCTGTTACCGATATAAATAACATCCTTCATCAATACTTCCATGAGGGCAAGGGCAAAGACCCCATCATTCACTTCTATGAAACCTTCCTTTCAGAGTATGACCCGAAAACAAGAGAGATGAGGGGCGTTTATTACACTCCTGAACCTGTGGTTTCCTATATTGTCCGTTCCCTGCATGTCATTCTAAAAGAGCAGTTCAATAAACCTGATGGATTTGCAGATAAGAATGTGACTGTATTAGACCCGGCAGCAGGAACGCTGACCTTTTTAGCAGAGACGGCAAAACTTGCAGTTGACGAGTTTGTTTCAAAATACGGAGAGGGAGGTAAAGAGAACTTCATAAAAGACCATATCCTGAAAAATTTCTATGCCTTTGAATTGATGATGGCTCCGTATGCAATCGGTCATTTAAAGATGTCATTTCTACTTGAGGAATTAGGCTACAGGTTGCAAAAGGATGACAGGGTTAAACTATATCTTACCAATACTCTTGAGATGGAAGAACTTGCACAGACAGAACTGCCTGGAATGGCTTCTTTGTCTGAAGAAAGCCATTTGGCAGGTAAGGTCAAAAAAGAACAACCCATATTGGTGATATTAGGTAATCCCCCATATTCGGTAAGTTCTGTCAATAAATCTGCTTTCATTGAACATGAGATGGATGTCTACAAAGAGGATGTCAGAACTGAGAGGAACATTCAACCTTTGTCAGATGACTATATAAAGTTTATCCGTTTTGCACATTGGAAAATCGAACAGGACGGCAAGGGAATTATCGGAATGATTACAAACAATTCCTACCTTTCCGGGCTGATCCACAGGGGCATGAGAAAGAAATTAATTGAAAGCTTCGATGAGATTTATGTCCTTAACTTGCATGGGAACAGCCGCATCGGTGAAAAGGCCCCTGATGGGAGTAAGGATGAAAACATTTTTGATATTCAACAGGGCGTTTCTGTTGTTCTCTTTGTAAAGAAGGGCAACCTTTCCGTCATTCCCGCTTGTCGGGAATCTTTCTTGAAGAAGGATGCCGGACAAGCCGGCATGACAAAAAATACAGGAATTATCGCAAAGGTCTTATATCAGGATTTATACGGCTTGAGAGAAAGCAAGTATAGCTACCTGAACAAAAGCTATATAAAGACGACAAAATGGAAAATCCTTAAACCAACAGAACCGTATTATTTCTTTGTAACGAAGGACTTTTCACTACAGGCCGACTATGATAAGTTCATATCTATGTCAGGAATTTTCGATAAGTCCTCAAGTGGAGTAAAAACTCATCGTGACCACTTTGTAATTGGGTTTACTGAAGAAGATGTTAAGCAGAGGATGCGTACATTTACCAGCAATTTACCTGATGATATCGTTGCTCAAGCTTTAGTCTTAAAAGACACAAGGGATTGGAAATTCAAGACTGCGCGAGAAGAAACAAAAAAGATTGAATGGAAAAAACATATTAGACCTTATGCTTATCGTCCTTTTGACAATAGAACGTCCTGCTATCTTCCAGCCTTGATAGATAGGGGATGTGATAGATTGGACTTGATGCAGAATTTTTTTGAAGATAATCTCGGACTATGTGTTACAAGGCAGTTATCTACTCCAAGTTTCTGCCATGCCATTGTGACCGATAAGATTACGGATATGTGTTTTGTCTCTATCAAAACCAAAGAAACAGGTTATGTCTTCCCGCTTTATCTGCACCAAAAAACAGAGAAGACAAAGAAGAACTCATTGAAAAGCGTTATGCTGCTCTTTGAGCCGGAGGCTGATTATCTTGTCAGAAAACCTAATTTTTCTCCAGCCTTTGCAGAGAAAATATCAAAGGCGTTTAAAAAATCTCCATCCCCTGAAGAAATCTTTTATTACGTCTACGCTGTCCTTTATTCCGAGACGTACAGGACAAAATATGCAGAGTTTCTGAGGATAGACTTCCCGAGGGTTCCATTTACCAAAGACTATAAGCTGTTCAAAAAAATGTCTGAATACGGAAACAGGCTTGTTGATCTTCACCTGCTTAAATCACAGGAGCTTGATTTGCCGATAGCACGGTTTCAGGGAAAGGGAGATAACAGGGTTGAGAAGCCGAAATACACACCCTCCCTTAATCCCTCCCCTCAATCCCGAAAGCTTTCGGGACTCGCCCTTGGGCCAACAGTAGGTGCTCAAGCAGGAGAGGGTTGGGTGAGGGGTGGCTGTGCATATATCAACAAGACACAATACTTTGAAGGCGTATCACCAGAGATATGGAGCTATCAGGTCGGTGGTTATCAGGTCTGTGATAAATGGTTGAAGGACAGGAAGGGACGGGTACTTTCTCTTGATGAGATTCAGACCTATTGCAGGATAGTCACGGCTATTCACAAGACCATAGAGATACAGAAGGCCATTGATGAGGTCTATGAAGATATAGAAAAGACGTGTTCATAGAAGATGAGGCAAAGGAGATAAAGTGATAAAAGAAAAAAACGCTTCACTGGAAGAATGGAAGGAGCTTTATCAGGCAGCAAAGGAATTCGGAGATATAAAGCCCTGGGAATGGATGATAGAAACCGATATCTTCGGCGTCCAAAATCCCCTCACCGGTGAGATCGGCTATTGCTGTATTATGGGCGAGTTAGGCGAGGTACTGGCAATGGCTGTATATCTTGGGACAGAGGGATTACAGGGGTACATCGATATTATAGAGGGGCTTGTAGGGCCGGATGACCCTGATTCGATGTTTAGTCAGGATTGCTTAATTGTGTCTTTTGAAGACAGGGATGATATTGAGAAGGAAGACAAAGCGCTAATCAAGAAACTGGGATTGAAGTTTAGCGGCAAGAGGGCATGGCCGCTTTTCAGAAGGTATGAGCCCGGCTATTTCCCATCACCCATTTATAGTAAAGACATCCAGTATCTGACAGTAGTCTTGCAGCAGGCAAAAGATGTATGCCTACGGCTTAAGAAAGACGAGGAATTCTTGAATCCTCCTGAAGAAAACTTGTATCTGGTGAGGATTCACGGCAGTTCGGGGAACTGGGAGGATGCGTGGATAGAGCCATCTCCTGTTAAAAAGACATTTGCCACTACCCAGTTAGACGAGCTTCGCATACAGAAGATAAAGAAAATTGCAAAGCCTTCAGCAGCAGTATGGGAAGTGGACTTCTTCTATGTTCCTACGCCGATAGAAGCAGAGCGGCCGTATTACCCTTATGCCATAATGATCTCGGACAGCAATTCCGGTTTTATCCATAATATGCAGCTCTCCAACAGATCGGAATACAGCGCAGCTTTTCCCGCTTACTTTTTGTCGTGTCTTGAAAACAATGCCATGGCGCCATCTGAAATACTGGTTAGAAGAGAAGAGGTTTTTGAACTGCTTCAACCGTTTACGATGAAACTGGGCATTAAGCTGAACATGGTTAGGAGTCTTCCTGCTATTGATAATGCCAGAAGATCAATGACAAAATACTTGCAGGGTGGTGATTCTCTGCCGGACGGTTACTTCGGGCTTCCGTCAGCAAATGTTAAGGTCGGCAGCAATGAACCCTGCCCCTGCGGGAGCGGCAAGAAATACAAGAAATGCTGTGGAATTGTGCACTGAGATTCAGCTATCAGCCCTCAGCGGTCAGCTTTCAGCAAGACAAGGAGAACAAGAGACTGTTTGTGACGCCATGTCGAACTCGGCCGTGAGCTTCGTATTCTGTTTTTCGCTGACAGCTAATTGCTGAAGGCTGAACGCCTGCTATTTTTTCTGCAGAACTATCTTGTGCCGCAACAGAGAGACTTCTTTGATCTCTCCTTCGAAGACCTTCTGTTCGCCGAAGAGATTTTTCAGAAATATTTTCCCTTCTTCAGGCTTCATTACATCCACGTTTTCGAGATACAACTCTTCCTTGCCGTTTTCGAAGATATATGCATTTGCCTCACACATTTTCCGTCTCCTTTATCTTTGATATTAGCAGTTCTATTAAATGAGGAAGGGGTTCTTTGCCTGCCCCGGCGATATTAATCCCTTCCTGGTTCAAAGGCAGCAGGATTTTTTTTGCCGGAGAAGAAATAATCGCCGCAGCCATCTTTGCGGTGACTTCACCGAGCATCGCGTTTGGCAGGGCAATGCTGAGGGGCCCAATGATCATATCAACCCGGTCAGAATTGTATATAATCGCGTTTTCTCCTGTAGCGCCTTTATTTGCCCGTGATTTCATCATCGCCGAGGTGGCGGCAGCGTTCGTGCCGAGGGCGATTACCTCGAACCTGTCCTTGAATTCATCCTTCAGTCTTTTCACAATCAGGCTCCCGATACCTCCGCCCTGACCGTCTATAACTGCTATCTTCAACATAAGTGAAGTATAAAAAAATCAGCAGACATGAGTCAAAGGAATTATGAGCTATAAGGAAAGAGGCGTCTTTGAAGAAGCAGATATATAGTGATATTTTTTGTTTTTGGGATATAATAAACCTCCTGAATACTGTTTTGAAAAAAAAGTGATAATCCATTATCCTTAATAAGCAAGAAAAGAGGGTGTGTTATTAAAAGATTACCTGACAAAAAAGGTTATTTTGGAAGCTACGGAGGACGTTTTGCCCCTGAGACGCTGATACCTGCGCTCGAGGAACTCGAAAAGGCATATGATGCGTCAAAGAAAGACAGGGAATTCCAGAAAGAACTCGTCCACCTCCGGAAAACGTATATCGGCAGGCCGACACCGCTCTATTTTGCCAAGAGGCTGACAGAGTCACTGGGCGGAGCGAAGATTTATCTGAAACGCGAGGACCTTGCCCATACCGGCGCCCATAAGATCAACAACGCAGTCGGTCAGGCGCTCCTTGCGAAAAAAATGGGTAAGAAACGCTTGATTGCCGAGACAGGCGCCGGACAGCACGGGGTGGCAACAGCAACAGGGGCCGCCCTTTTAGGGCTTGAGTGTGAGATATATATGGGATCTGACGATATAGCAAGGCAGTCCCTGAATGTCTTCAGGATGAAACTTCTTGGCGCTAAGGTAAATGAGGTCTCGATAGGTTCAAAGACTCTGAAGGATGCGATTAATGAGGCAATGCGCGACTGGACAACGAATGTGCGAACAACCCATTATGTCCTCGGCACTGCCTTTGGTCCCCATCCTTTCCCTGCGATGGTGAGGGACTTTCAGTCTGTTATCGGGAAAGAGGCAAGGAAGCAGATTATGGACGCAGAAGGGAAACTGCCTGATTACCTTATCGCCTGTGTCGGGGGCGGGAGCAATTCAATCGGCCTGTTCCATGAGTTTCTTGCTGAGGATGTCAAGATGATAGGTGTTGAGGCAGGCGGCAGAGGACTGGATACAGGAGAGCATGCAGCACGGTTTGCAGGAGGTTCTGTCGGCGTGCTTCAGGGGACAAAAAGCTATCTGCTGCAGGATGAAGACGGCAATGTGCTGGGGACCCATTCGGTCTCGGCAGGTCTGGACTATGCCTCTGTGGGGCCGGAGCACGCATACCTGAAAGATACGGGGAGGGTACAGTATACCTATGCAAATGACGACGAAGCCCTCAATGCCTTTGAACTCCTGTCAAGGACTGAAGGTATTATCCCTGCGCTGGAGTCTGCTCATGCACTGGCAGAGACGATAAAATTCGCGCCCCGGCTTTCTCAGGATAAAATCATCATCGTTAATCTTTCGGGCAGGGGGGACAAGGATGTTCAGCATGTTGCAAGGATTAAAGGTATCTTAATATCATGAGCTCACGCATAACCGGAAAGTTTAAAGAGATCCTCAGAAAAGAGGGGAAGGCCTTTATACCGTATATCATGGCCGGTGATCCGAATATCGGGAGGACGCGGGAACTGATCAGGATGCTGGAGGAATGCGGCGCAGATATTATCGAACTGGGAGTGCCTTTTTCAGACCCCCTTGCAGATGGTCCGACGATCCAGAAGGCAGCTCAGAGGGCGCTGGATGAGGGGGTCACATTAAAAAAAGTGATAGAGCTTGTGGGCAGTGTGAGAATGAATACGCAGATACCCATTATCCTTATGACCTACTACAACCCCATATTTAAATACGGCGAGGAGAGATTTGCGCATGAGGCGTCTGCTGCAGGCGTGGATGGGATAATCGTGCCTGACCTTCCCCCTGAGGAAGCAGGCAATCTGATTAAACATGCCGGAAAAAGCGGCCTCGATACAATTTTTCTGCTTGCGCCGACATCAACGGATGACAGGATACTGAAGGTTGCCAAGGCATCTACAGGTTTTATATATTATGTGCCGATTACAGGAATTACAGGTTCAAAACTTTCTATGGCCCCATCTGTTGGATCGCATATAGCGAAGATAAGAAGTGTCACCGGCAAGCCCATTGCTGTCGGGTTTGGAATTTCCACTCCTGAGGAGGCAGCCGGCATTTCCCTGCTTGCCGATGGGGTTATTGTCGGCAGCGCAATTGTAAAAAGGGTTGAGGAGCCAGACGTGGAACTGAAAAAATACCTGATGTCTCTGAGGGATGCGATACATTGACAGAGAGCATGACATGAAAAAACAGGGGCGCGCATGAAGTATAATACGAATTCAGAAGTGCGGAATATGAATAACACTACAGCGACTCTTTTGGGTTCGATTCCCCCTTAATAAAGGGGGTTAGGGGGTTGTAACGAACTGGGAAAAAGCACAACCCCCTTTGTCCCCCTTTCTTAAGGGGGAATTTTAGATATTTGATGCGTCGTCTAAAAAGTGACGCTGTAGTAATAAGCAGAGGGACGAAACAGATAATTAGCAGACAAGGAACAGGTTATTTTATGGCGTGGTTTAAGAAGAGCAAAGAACTTAAAATAGATAAAAAGGTCAAGATCCCCGAGGGACTGTGGGTGAAGTGCGACAGTTGCAAGGAGATAATATACAAGAAGGAAATCGATAAGAACCTCAGGATATGCCCTAAATGCAATTATCATTTCAGGATAAGCGCCAGAGAACGTATTAATCTCCTTGCTGACGAAGGAAGTTTTGTTGAGATTAATTCCGGCCTGACCTCGAATGACCCGCTGAGCTTTAAAGACAAGATACCGTACAAGGACAGGCTTGAGGAAAACAGGAAGAAGAGCGGACTTGAAGATGCCGCCATCTCAGGTGAGGCGATGGTAGAGGGGCGTCCTGTAATCATGGTAATCATGGACTTTGCGTTTATGGGCGGAAGCATGGGGTCTGTTGTCGGAGAAAAGGTCATGAGGGCGGCAGAGGCTGCGCTCGATAAAAAAATACCCCTGATAACCGTTGCTTCCTCCGGTGGAGCGAGGATGCAGGAAGGCATATTCTCGTTGATGCAGATGGCCAGGGTATCGGCGGCAATAGCAAAACTGAATGAGAGCGGAATCCTGTATATTTCGATACTCGCTGATCCCACTTTCGGAGGCGTGACCGCCAGCTTTGCCATGCTTGGAGATATCATCATTGCTGAACCTAAGAGCCTTATCGGTTTTGCAGGCCCCCGGGTAATAGAACAGACGATCAAACAGCAGCTTTCCGAGGATTTTCAGAGGGCGGAGTTTCTCCTTGATCATGGGATGATTGACATTGTCGTTGACAGGAAAGAACTGAAAAAGATTGTCGGCCGCATTATCGGACTGCTTACATGAGGTATGAAAACACGATAGAGTACCTGTACGGCCTCCAGAAGCACGGGATGAAATTCGGTCTTGATAACATCAGGCGGCTGATGTCTGTATTGGGAGAACCGCACAAGTCATTTTCTTCGATACATGTGGCAGGCACTAACGGCAAAGGCTCGACTTCAGCTATGATTGAAGCCATGCTCCGCACAAAAGGGGGCGTAACAGGACTTTTTACTTCTCCCCATCTGGTGAGTTTCACTGAAAGAATAAGGGTCAACGGACAGGAGATATCGGCAGAAGCTGTCATAGAACTTGCAGATGAGGTCAGGAAGGCTGTCTCAGGGCTTGAAGATTTCAGCCCCACTTTTTTTGAGGTAGTGACTGCGATGGCCTTTTTGTACTTCAGAAAAATGAAGGTGCAATGGGCAGTGGTTGAGGCCGGCATGGGCGGCAGACTGGATGCAACTAACATCATCCTGCCGGAAGTTTCCGTTATTACCAGCATAGGGATGGACCATAGCGAGTTTCTCGGTGATACCCTGGAGGCCATAGCCAGGGAAAAAGCAGGCATAATCAAACAGGGTGTGCCTCTGGTAACTGCTGAACAACGGCCGGAGGTGATGGGAGTTATTCAGCAGCGGTGTGATGAGTCCGGCACTCCTCTTTTCCGGTATAATTCCGAGTTTTCCTCAGAACGGGCCTCAGACAAAACAGATGCGGTTTTTCTTCATTATCGGGGAAGCAGGGAATACAGGGATGTCGGCTTGTCTCTGGCAGGGGAACATCAGATAAGCAATGCGGCCTTGGCGATCAAGGCGGTTGAAATCATATCAGAAAAATTTCCAGAGATGGATCGCGACATCAGAAAAGGTCTAAGCAGGGTGAGGTGGCCGGGCAGACTCGAAATGATAAAGGAAAATCCTCCGGTGCTTATTGACGGGGCCCACAATCCCCAGGCAGCAGCGGTGCTTTCTTCATACCTCAGAGAGTTATTGGGCGTGAAATTTCAAAGGATAATCTTGGTTGTCGGAGTGATGGCTGATAAGGACATCTCGGGAATACTGAAACCCCTGCTCCCCCTGGCATCTGAAATACTCTTTGCTTCCCCTGCATATGGCAGAGCGGCTTCAGTGGAAAAACTTGCGGCTGTTGCAACAGACATGGGACATGCTTCAAAAAGTTCAGATACTGTTGCAGAGGCGCTGGATATGGCTGAAAGCCTTTATGAGAAAGGAGATCTTATAGTCGTTACCGGTTCGTTCTATACCATTGGTGAGGCGAAAGAGGCGGTTGGTCATAAAGGAGTGCTTGGGAGACTCAGGGAATGACAGAATTAAGATTTTTGCAAAAGCCTTTTCTGTTAATTGTTTTACTCTGTGCTGTCTGCCTGTTATTCTTTCCTGAATACAGCTTTGCAGTGGAGACAGAGACGACGATCACTGCCGATACTCTTGAGTATTTCAGCGAGACTAAGAAGTATGTGGCAAAAGGGGCAGTGGAGATTAAACAGGAAGATACTGTTATTACCGCTGAGGAAATTACATACTATGAATCTACCTCCGATATTACTGCACATGGTAACGTAAATTACCATGATTCCGACACCTCTATGGAAGCCGGGAAGGCTGAATTAAATATTGAAAGCAAAACAGGCAAGCTGTTTGATGCCGGCATCTTTTATGCAAAAGACAACTATCATCTTTCAGGCATGGAAATAGAGAAAAGAGGGGAGAATTCTTATTACAGCCCATCGGCAGCGTTTACAACCTGTGATGCCCCGGTGCCTGCCTGGTGTTTCAGGGGAAAAAACGTGGATGTCATTCTCGGAGAGAGGGTAAAGGCAAAAGATGTCTCTTTCAGGATAAAAAATGTACCGGTTTTGTACGCGCCTTATTTATGGGTCCCTATACTTACAACGAGACAGTCTGGATTTCTTATGCCTGGAATCAGCCAGAGTGAATCACGCGGTTTTGGACTGAATATCCCTTTTTTCTGGGCGATATCTGAAAACAGGGACGCCACTTTTATACTTGATATATACAGCAAACGGGGTATAGGCAAAGGCATGGAATACCGCTTTGTTGAGCCAGGCGGCATAAGGGGATACTGGTGGGCATATCATATCAGGGACACTGAACTGAGCAAGGATTTCTGGGAACTGAAAGGGCTCTATGAAAACCGCCCTGCCGGCAGACTCGGCAGTCTCCTGAATATCAATATTCTGAATGAAAAGGATTTTTACCAGACATTCAGCGCTCATCTTGAGACAAGGACACAGCGTTTTCTCGAGTCTACAGGTGAGCTGAATATGCCCTTGAAAAATTCGAGGCTCTACCTGCTTGCACAGTACTGGATAGATCTGAAGCATGATACAGAGACTGTTCCTCAGAAACTGCCTGAGGCAGGATATGTTTTAAACTATACGAAGTTCGGCAGTTCTCTGTTTTCCGTTTCTGCTACTGCTGCAAACATGTGGAGGGATGGCGGTTTGTCAGCCAGAAGAATAGACCTCTATCCGAAACTTCTGCATTCTTTCGGCAAGGATTTTGTTGTTTCGCAGACTGCGGCTGTCAGGGCAACGGCTTATTCCTTTTCCCGGGACGAAACAATAGACAGGGGTCTTCAGAGGACTGCGTTTGAATATAATGCAGTTGGCCATACAAGGCTGTACCGGAAGTATGGTTCTTTTTTGCATGTAATTGAGCCCTCGGCAAGATACCATTTTATAGCAAGCTCTGAAAATGACCTGCCGGTTTTTGATGCTTCGGAACTTTTCAGAAAAACCTCACGGATTGAACTTGGCCTGTTAAACAGGATAATAAGCGGCGGCAACGAAGTGGCCGCAATGAGGCTCACACAGGAAATAGAAACCTATAACGGCGACCGTCCGTTTCTCCCGCTGAGATTGGAGTTGGGGATAAACAAAGGTGTCCCGATAAAGCTTGAGGCCTCGTATAACACTTATACGGGCAGGTTCGAGACAATAAGTTCAGATATCAGCATGCGTGTTTTTGAAACAAACCTTGCCTTTGGCCAGAGATATAACAGGGCGGAAAATATCATGCTTTACAAGGCGGGCTTAGGTTTTAGTCCTCATAAGCGTGTGCAGGTCAGCAGCAGCATATGGTATGACGCAAAAGGCGGGGGTGTAAGAGACATGAATATTACCCTGAGGTATCAGAGGCAGTGCTGGGGACTGAGATTTGAGGTGACAAAAAAGCCCGGCGATTATACCATGCTGGTGATGTTCGAACTGGCTGGCCTGAATCAGGAATCTTCAGAGGAGAATTGATATTTGACCACAGCCAAAAGTAGGGAACAGAGAAAAAGTTTTCTCACTGTTTGAAAAATGCATTTCTCTGTGTTCTCGCTTAAAGCGCCTACTTTTGGCTGTGGTTAATCGCCTTTCCAGAATTGGATTAATTTTTTCCCGCTTCTTATCTATATCTTTAAATTATTCTTCGATTTAAAGTAAAATACATATCTTAATATCTGGGAGGTGGATACTATGGGACATATAAAAGGTCTGAAATGCAGAGAGTGCGGCAGGGAATACCCTGTTGATCCTATATACGTTTGTGAATTCTGTTTTGGCCCCCTTGAAGTGGCTTACGATTATAAGAGCATAGCCAAGGCGATAAACAGGAAGAAGATAGAAAAACGTCCGCAGAATCTCTGGCGCTACCGGGAGCTGCTCCCGATTGACGGCGAGCCCCAGGTCGGACTGCATTCAGGGTATACGCCGCTTGTAAAGGCAGACAAGCTTGCGAAGGCGCTGGGAATTGATGAACTCTATATAAAGGACGATACAGTTGTGCACCCTACGCTTTCGTTTAAAGACAGGGTCGTCTCGATAGCCCTGACCAAGGCAAAGGAATTCGGCTTTGATACGGTCGCCTGCGCATCCACGGGTAATCTGGCGCATTCCGTCTCTGCCCACGGCGCAAGTTCCGGTTTCAAACGTTTCATCTTTATCCCCGCAACACTTGAGGCGAGCAAGATTGTGGCTTCGCTCGTCTATGAGCCGAACCTTATCGCGGTTGACGGCAACTACGACGAGGTCAACAGGCTTTGCAGCGAGGTGGCGAATAAATACCGCTGGGCCTTTGTGAATATAAATATTCGGCCTTTTTATGCGGAGGGGTCAAAGACGATCGGCTATGAAATTGTTGAACAGCTTGGATGGAAGGCTCCGGACAATGTTGTAGTGCCTTGCGCCAGCGGTTCTCTGCTCACCAAGGTGTGGAAGAGTTTCAAGGAGTTTAAGGAGGTCGGCATCCTGAAGGAACTGGATACAAAAGTCTTTGCTGCCCAGGCCACGGGATGTTCACCGATTGCTGTTGCCATAAAGTCAGGCACTGATGTGATCAGGCCGGTGAAACCGAACACGATAGCGAAATCCCTTGCGATCGGCAATCCTGCGGACGGCTTCTACGCAGCACAGGTCGTCAGGGAGACAGGAGGTTATGCTGAGGATGTCTCTGATCAGGAGATCATCGACGCTATTAAGCTTCTGGCCAGGACTGAGGGCATCTTTGCAGAGACTGCAGGCGGCGTTACCCTGGCGAGCACAAAGAAACTCATCGAGACAGGCAAGCTCAGCAGGGAAGGGGTCACGGTGATATGTATAACCGGCAACGGCCTGAAGACCCAGGAGGCCTTGCAGGGGCATGTTGCCTCACCGCATTATATTAAACCGAACCTGGCCTCTTTTGAAGAGGTACTGGGGAAGATACAAAAATAAATAATTAGTTTAAGGAGGTACGATACATGGCAGTTAAAGTAAGAATCCCGACGCCGTTACAGAGGCTTACGCAGGGACAGGAAGAGGTTGAAGGGGCCTCCGGCACGATCATTTCACTTGTAAATGAGCTTGATAAAAAATTCCCCGGGATAGCCGAGAGGATCTCGGAGAACGGTAAAATAAGAAGGTTTGTCAATATTTACCTCAATGACGAGGACATCCGTTTCCTCAGTGTGGAGGAGACTGTTGTAAAGGATGGAGACGAAGTTTCTATTGTGCCTGCTATTGCAGGCGGATTGAAACAGTGATTAGTGTCAGATGCCAGTGTCGGTTTTAAAAATTACTGACACTGTTCACGGACACAGACACTATAAAAACAGGAGGATTTATGAAAAAGAGGGTCAGGCTGACGTTTCCTCAAAATCTGATAAAGGAGCCCGTTATTTTCAATATGGCAAAACAGTTCAATGTTATGCCGAATATACGGAGGGCGCGGGTTACGGAAACAGTCGGAGAGATGGTGCTGGAACTTGAGGGCGCTGAGGAAGGTCTTGAAAAAGGAATACAGTGGCTCAGGGAAAAGGGCATCGAGGTTGAACTCGTGGAAGGCGATGTAATAGAGTAGTTGTAACTGCTTAGGTAGATAGACTGTAGGTGTTTAGACTGTAAAGTAAAGAAGCAGAAATACGGAATTATTGATGCAGTCCGTCTGCAAAACTAACGGCCTTCAGCCTAAACAACCTGAATAATAAGGAGAAAAAGAATTCGGATGGTCTGGAATGGAATAATCAACGAATACAGGAGTTTTCTTCCTGTTACCGATAAAACACCTGTAATAACATTAAATGAAGGCAACACCCCGCTTATCAAGGCTGTAAACCTCGGGCAAAAGGCCGGTCTTGAGCTTGATCTGTACTTTAAATTTGATGGAGCAAATCCAACAGGCTCTTTTAAGGACAGGGGGATGACGCTTGCTCTGTCAAAGGCGGTTGAAAACAATGCAAAGGCTGTCATATGCGCTTCCACAGGCAATACATCTGCTGCTGCTGCTGCGTATGCAGCCCGGGCCGGCATAAAGGCGATAGTGCTCATCCCTGAGGGGAAGATCGCCATGGGGAAGCTTTCACAGGCGATGGTGCACAATGCCTTTGTCATGCAGATTAAAGGCAATTTTGATGAAGCGCTCAACATCGTCAAATCGCTGGTGACCAAATATCCTATAACCCTGGTTAATTCAATCAACCCCTACAGGATCGAGGGACAGAAGTCAGCCGCCTTTGAGATATGTGATCAGCTCGGTTTTTCTCCAAAGTACCATGCGCTTCCCGTAGGCAACGCCGGAAATATTACCGCATACTGGAAGGGCTATAAGGAATATAAAAAAGCAGGCAAGACAGAGACGCTCCCGGTCATGCTCGGTTTTCAGGCCGCAGGCGCAGCGCCTATTGTCCTGGGCAGGGTGGTTGAAAATCCTGAGACAATCGCTACAGCGATACGGATAGGCAATCCTGCAAGCTGGCAGGCTGCCCTGGCTGCGCGCGATGAGTCCGGCGGCAGGATCGAGTCAGTGACTGATGAAGAGATATTGAACGCCTACAGTATGATAGCGGCAGCAGAAGGAATATTCTGTGAACCTGCCTCTGCTGCGTCCCTGGCCGGAGTTATAAAACTGCACAGAGAAGGCTATTTCAAACCAGGTGACAGTGTTGTCTGCACACTTACAGGCAACGGCCTTAAGGATCCTGATACTGTGTTTAAGGTTTCTAAAAAACCGATGCATGTTGAGGCAAACCTGCAGGCAGTAGAAAGTGTTATAAAGGAAATTCTATGAAATATGTTGTGCTTCTCGGTGACGGCATGGCTGACCTGCCGATACATGAACTGGGGGACAAGACCCCCCTTCAGAAGGCCCATACTCCTAATATGGACAGGCTTGCAAGAGAAGGCCAACTCGGCAGGGTGAGGACTGTCCCTGAAGGCATGCAACCAGGCTCTGATGTAGCAAACCTCAGCATCCTCGGCTACGACCCCCGTGAGTATTATTGCGGCAGGGCCCCTCTTGAGGCCGCAAGTATCGGCATAGAACTTGGAGTGGATGATGTCGCATACCGCTGTAATCTCGTTACTTTGAAATTCAACCTGCCAAAGACGCAGGCTATTATGGAAGACCATAGCAGCGGCCACATTACAAATGAAGAAGCGGGAAAACTGATCAAGGACATTAATAGCGAACTTGGCACTGATAAGATCAAATTTTATCCGGGGGTAAGCTACCGGCACCTTATGGTATGGTCCGGCGGCAGCGTTGAGATTGAATGCGTGCCTCCTCATGATATTCTCGGCAAGGATATTGCGGATTATCTTCCTGTCGGCGTTGACGAGCATGTCATACGGGAGCTCATGCGCGAGTCTGTCGGCATCCTTGAAAAGCATCCTGTTAATCTTGACCGTATAAAAGAGGGGAAAAATCCGGGAAACAGCATCTGGCTATGGGGACAGGGAAAAAGGCCGAAGATGCCGACGTTTTATGAAAAATACTCAATTAACGGCGCCCTTGTCTCGGCAGTAGACCTGACTAAAGGGCTTGGGATATACGCAGGCTTCGAGATACTGAAAGTCCCGGGGATTACCGGCTGGATTGATACAAACTATAAAGGAAAGGCTGATGCGACGATAGATGCCTTAAACAGAGTTGATTTTGTTTATCTGCACGTAGAGGCCCCTGACGAGGCAGGACATTCGGGCAATTATCACTATAAACTCAAGGCGATAGAGGACTTTGACAAACTTGTCGTAGGCAATGTTATGAACGACATCAAACGCTTTGATGAATACCGGATATTGCTCCTGCCGGACCATCCGACGCCGATTGCTCTGAGAACCCATACCGCTGATCCGGTACCCTTTGTCCTGTTTGACAGCCGCGTCAAAAGAGAGAACAAAGACGCTGAGTATGATGAATCGATTACAGAGAGAACAGACATATTGGTTTTTGAAGAAGGCTACAGACTTATGGATTATTTTATCAAGGAATTATAAAGCCCTGAGGAGGTTGAATTGGCGCTGATTGTTCAAAAATACGGCGGCACATCTGTTGGAAATGTTGAGAGGATAAAAGCTGTTGCAGAGCGTGTTGCAAAGACGATAAAGGAAGGCAACCAGGTTGTCGTGGTTGTTTCAGCCATGTCCGGCGAAACAGACA
The DNA here is from genome assembly GCA_947085825.1 of uncultured Nitrospira sp. Classification (GTDB taxonomy): domain Bacteria; phylum Nitrospirota; class Thermodesulfovibrionia; order Thermodesulfovibrionales; family UBA6898; genus JAOUFP01. The sequence goes on from CAMTXX010000089.1 coordinate 15,946, forward strand.
AATTGATCGGCCTTGCCCAGCAGATATCTCCAAACCCGAGTGAAAGGGAGATGGATATGCTCCTGTCCTCAGGTGAGAGGGTGACCAGCGCACTGACCGCTATGGCAATCGAAGCCCTGGGCCACAAGGCGCGAGCCTTTACCGGCAGGCAGGCGGGAATCATTACCGATAAAATGCATACAAAGGCGAGGATAGAGAAGATCTCAGGAGAAAGGATAAAAAAAGCGCTCGGAGACGGTTATGCGGTTGTTATTGCGGGCTTTCAGGGCGTAACTGAAGGCGAGTCGGAGGTGACCACACTTGGAAGAGGCGGTTCTGATCTTTCGGCTGTTGCTGTTGCTGCTGCTATCAGCGCTGATATCTGCGAGATATATACAGACGTTGACGGTGTTTATACTACTGATCCGAATATTGTTCCTGAGGCAAGGAAGCTTGAGAAGATTTCCTATGAAGAGATGCTTGAAATGGCGAGTCTCGGGGCAAAGGTTCTTCAGACACGTTCTGTTGAATTTGCGAAAAAATACAATGTCCCTGTTGTTGTCAGATCCAGTTTTAATGATAATCCGGGAACACTTGTTGTTGAGGAGGATAAAGATATGGAGAATGTTGTTGTGTCCGGCATTGCCTATGACAAGAATCAGACAAAGATCACCCTGGTGAATGTTCCTGATAAACCGGGGATTGCTGCCAGGCTTTTTGACTCTATCGCAACGGCAAATGTTGTTGTTGATATGATTGTGCAGAACGTCAGCAGCGACGGCAAATTCGCTGATATTTCCTTTACTGTGCCGAAGACTGAAATGAAGAAGGCGCTTGAGGTTTCTGAAAATATAGCGAAGGAACTTGGAGCCGAGAGGGTCGACAAAAGAGATGACATAAGCAAGGTCTCCATCATCGGGGTTGGCATGAGGTCGCACTCCGGCGTTGCAGCGAAGATGTTTCAGGTGTTGGCAGGCCATAATATAAACATCCTGATGATCAGCACCTCAGAGATAAAGGTCTCCTGTGTGATAGACCTGAAATTTACCGAGCTTGCAGTCAGGGTCTTGCATGACGCCTTCGGTCTTGCCGGATAAGATACGCAAAATCGTATAGAATGAAAATATGAAAAATATAGAAATATATGATACAACCTTAAGAGACGGCGCTCAGTCTGAGGACATCTCCTTTTCTGTTGAGGACAAGCTCAGGATCACGGAAAAACTTGATGAACTGGGAGTCCATTATATCGAGGGCGGATGGCCTGGTTCCAATCCCCGGGACATAGACTATTTCAAAAAGGTCAAAAAGCTGCGGTTGAAGAATGCCGGAATAGTCGCCTTCGGGAGCACACACAGGCCGAAGAAAAAACCTGAGAAGGATGAGACCTTAAATGCCCTGCTCGACGCCGGGACTTCTTTGATAACCATATACGGAAAGACCTGGGATTTCCATGTCAGGGAAGCCTTGAAGATATCCCTTGAAGAGAACCTCGATGTTATCCATAATTCTGTCGCCTATCTGAAAAAGCATGTAGATCAAGTGTTTTTTGACGCAGAGCATTTCTTTGACGGTTATGTGAATAATCCCGAGTATGCGCTTAAGTGTCTCGCCGCTGCCGAGGCCGCAGGGGCCGGGTGTCTTGTGCTTTGTGATACAAACGGCGGCACGATAACATCAGTAGTCCGCGAAACTGTAAAAAAGGTGGTGAAGACATTTCAGACCTCTGTGGGCATCCATGTGCATAATGACATTGAGTGTGCTGTTGCGAATTCCATTATAGCGGTTGAGTTCGGGGCCACACAGGTGCAGGGGACTATAAACGGTTTTGGAGAGAGGTGCGGGAATGCAAACCTCATCTCGATCATACCGAACATACAACTGAAGCTCGGTATGCATTGCATCAGTCAGGAACAGATCCAAAAACTGAGAGAGGTGTCAAGGTATGTGGATGAAATAGCCAATATCAGGCATTTCAAGCGTCAGCCCTACATTGGCGACAGCGCCTTTGCCCATAAGGCCGGTATGCATGTGAGCGCAATCAGAAAGCATCCGGGCACGTACGAGCATATAAATCCCGAGCAGGTCGGAAATTTCAGGAGGATTCTTATATCTGATCAGGCCGGCAGAAGCAACATACTGAGAAAGGCTGAGGAGTTCGGCCTGAAATTATCGATGGATTCCCCTGAAGTTCAGGAGATTGTCAGGGAGCTTAAGGACCTCGAAAACCAGGGGTACCAGTTTGAAGGCGCTGAGGCGTCCTTTGAACTTCTCATGAAAAAGGCCCTGAGACTGCACAAGAGATTTTTTGATCTTATAGGCTTCAGGCTGATAGTTGAAAAGAGAAAAGAGAAAGAAGACCCTCTGAGCGAGGCCACGATCATGCTTAAGATTGGAAGTCATATTGAACATACTGCCGCAACCGGCAACGGTCCTGTAAATGCCCTTGATAATGCCTTAAGAAAGGCGCTTGAAAAATTCTATCCCCAACTGAAGGAAGTGAAGCTGCATGATTACAAGGTCCGCGTCCTGACCGCCGGAAAGGGTACTACTGCCAAGGTGCGGGTACTCATAGAATCCGGCGACAGGGAAAACAGATGGGGAACTGTGGGGGTCTCAGAGAATATCATCGAGGCGTCATATCAGGCGCTTGTGGACAGCATAGAGTACAAACTGCTGCAGGGAGAATAAATAACCGTCGGCCCTTCAGTCACCTCTCCGGCGAATCCGCCTTTTTCTGAGGTGTCAATTGCTCTCATATTCTCTCTAACCCATATAATTCATAAATAATCGCAAAAAAAAGAGCCAACATCCTATTAACCCGAAAAATGCAGCCGGCAAGGACATGGATGACTGAAAAGTATTTTGCAGCAACACCTTTTAAATGCCATAATCAATTCTTGATCAGGATATTATTATTCGTTCAACAATTTAGAATTGCATTATGGCATCCGGTA
>CAMTXX010000090.1:0-10213 GCA_947085825.1 uncultured Nitrospira sp.
ACAAAGTAAATCACCTATTTGGTGAAGAGTTTTATCTTTTCAGGTGTTTGTTTTATCAGTGTTTATCCGTGTCGCTTAAAGCGCCTACTTTTGGTCATCCGTGGCTAACTGCCGTTTTTAGGTTTAAACGCCATAATCAATTCTTGATACTGATATTTTCATTTTATGAGATATAAATTTCACTTTATGCGATACAAATTTCATCTTATGGGATACTTTTTTCACTTTATGAGATATCCCACAATCTATTACGGTTTTTTAAATATCTATATTCCTTGCTTCCAGCGCATGCTTAACAATAAAATCTTTTCTCGGCTCAACCTGATCGCCCATCAGGATTGTGAATATTTCATCTGCCTGAACACTGTCCTCAATGGTCACCTGGAGAAGCGTCCGCTTATCGGAATCCATGGTTGTCTCCCATAACTGCTGGGGGTTCATCTCCCCAAGACCCTTATAACGCTGAATAGACAAGCCCTTTCTGGCTGCCTCAAACACATAGTTATACAAGCCGGTAGTTGAGTCCAGCTCCTTCGGCCCTTCTTTCGTGGTTATCGTGTATGGGGCCTTGCCCAGGTCCTTGATGAAGTTATGGAGGCTCTCCAATTCCCTGAACTCAGGGGATGCAAGCAGGTTCATATCCAGGACAAGCTTGTAATTCTGCTTCCGTATCTCAACCCCGAAGGCGGCGTGCTCCTCATCAACACTCAAAGTCTCGATCATAAGTCCGCGGACCGCAGCCTGCATTCTTTGAAGGAGGGCTGTCAATCCATCTTTGTCCTTCAGCATCTCTTTGTTTATCCCTTCCCCAAGCAGGAACCTCAATACCTTCGGGTCTTTACGCCTTCTTTCAAACCACTCCAGCAACTTCTCATAGTTAAGCAGCCGCTTCAGAAAAGGTATTAAGGCCTTGCCTTTTACCTCCTGACCTTTTATGGGTATGGCGATGTCCTCTGCTGCAAGTTCAAAGAGCATGTTCTGCATCTCCGCCTCATTCTGGATATATTTTTCTGTCTTGCCTTTTTTGACTTTAAACAAGGGCGGCTGGGCTATATAGAGATACCCCTGCTCAATAACCTGCGGCATCTGCCTGTAAAAGAAGGTAAGCAGCAGGGTCCTGATATGGGCGCCGTCAACATCAGCGTCAGTCATAAGTATGATCTTATGGTACCTGGTCTTCAATATATCAAAATCACCGGCTCCGATTCCGGTCCCAAGCGCTGTGATGAGTATCCTTATCTCCTCTGAGCCGAGCATTTTATCAAAACGCGCTTTTTCAACATTCAGTATTTTACCCCTTAAAGGAAGGATCGCCTGTGTCCTGCGGTCTCTTCCCTGTTTTGCAGAACCTCCTGCTGAATCACCTTCAACGATAAACAACTCACTCAAGGCCGGGTCTTTCTCTGAACAGTCTGCAAGTTTTCCCGGCAGACCTGTATCCTCAAGCGCGCCTTTTCTTCTGGTAAGTTCACGGGCCTTTCTTGCCGCTTCCCTTGCACGCGCTGCCTGAACAGCTTTTTCAATGATCTTTCGCGCAACAGACGGATTCTCCTCGAAGTATGTAGACAACGCATCATTGACAATCGACTCGACAATCCCCTTTGCCTCGCTGTTGCCGAGCTTCATCTTCGTCTGACCCTCAAACTGCGGATTCGGCAGTTTAACGCTGATGACGGCAGCCAGGCCTTCCCTGATATCATCTCCTGAGACATTGTCTTTTCCGGCTTTGAGGATGCCCGAAGAAGCGGCATAGCTGTTGGCAGTCCTCGTGAGGGCGGATTTAAACCCTATAAGATGAGTGCCGCCTTCACGGGTATTGATGTTGTTGGCAAAGGTATATATCGTCTCGGCATAACTGTCATTGTACTGAAGCGCAACTTCCGCAATAATGCCGTCCTTTTCGCCTGATATATAAACCGGCTTCGGGTGAAGCGAAGTCTTATTCTTGTTAAGATGCTCGACAAAAGATATGATGCCGCCTTTATAGAGAAACTCCTTGCTTTTATCAGTCCTCTCGTCATGTATGGTTATTTTTAATCCGCTGTTAAGAAACGCCAGTTCCCGTAATCTCTGAGAAAGCACATCATAGCTGAACTCCGTCATCTCGAATATTTCACTGTCGGGCTTAAAGGTCACCTTTGTGCCCCTTGACTTTGTCTTGCCGACAACCGTCAGCGGCCCTGCCGGCGCTCCCCGTTCGAACCTCTGCTGAAATACCTGACCGTTTTGTTTGATCTCTACCTCAAGCCACTCGGAAAGCGCATTGACCACTGATATGCCGACCCCGTGCAAGCCCCCTGAGATCTTGTATACCGTTGATTCGAACTTGCCGCCTGCATGAAGTTCTGTCAGGACAACTTCAGTTGCTGTCCGGCCTTCTGCGTCACCGGGATGAGGGCCGGTCGGAATGCCTCTGCCGTCATCAATTACCGTACAGCTTCCGTCATGGTGTAAGATCACATCTATGTTTTTACAGTAGCCTGCAAGGGACTCATCCACACTGTTATCCACAGCCTCATACACCAGATGGTGCAGCCCGTCAGGCCCGGTAGAGCCGATATACATGGCAGGTCTTTTCCTGACCGCGCTGAGGCCTTTCAGCACCTTGATGTCTTCTGCTCCATATGTCGCTTGTGTCTCGTTTTTGTTTATCTCTTTTTCTTCCATTTTTCCTCTATTCTCAATAGTTAGGGATCAGTAGCCTGGGATCGGGAGTTGGCCTTTTGCTGAACCCTGACCCCTAATCCCCAAACCCTCAGTTATATTCTTATCGGCATGATTACACAACGGTAGCCTTCATCCTTTTCATCCTTTATCAGTACAGGACTTAAAGGCGCCTGCATTTCCAAAATAACATTCTCCGAAGACATCACCGAAAGAATATCCAGTAAATACCGTGCGTTCAAACCCATGGAAAGACCTTCGCCGGCATATGTTACCGCAAGCTCATCCTGTGCCTCTCCCATATCAGGGTTAGAGGAAGTGAATACGATAAGGTTGTCAGACAGGTCCATCTTGACCGCATTTGACCTTTCTTTCGACATGATAGAGACCCTGCGCAGGGTCTTTGCAAAGGACTCCTTCTGGAGTACGACCTTCTTTTCATTCCCTGCAGGTATCACCTGTTCATAGTTCGGATAAGTCCCTTCAATCAGCCTTGTAAGGAACTGTATATTCCCTATGCTGAACATGACATGGTTCTTGCAAAACGTTACCTTGATATTTTCCTCTGACTTATCCAGGAGTCTTCTCAGCTCTATTGCTGCTTTTCTCGGAATAATATTTTTTCTCTCTTCCTGTACAGAACCCTCTATGGTCCTATTTGTCATCGCAAGTCTGTGTCCGTCAGTGCCGACAACATTGAGTTTCCCCCCCGGCATTAAATGAAAGAGAATGCCATTGAGTGTATATCGTGTATCGCTTTCGCCTGCGGCAAACACTGTCTTGTCGATCACTTCGGTCAGTATCCCGGCATTAATGCTTATTTCCTCCATATCCTCCATGCCCGGCCACGCAGGAAATTCCTTTGCTGAAAGACATGCAAGCCTGAAATTGCTTGCGCCGGCCTTGATTTTCAACCACTGGTCGTCTATGGATTCACAGACGAGTCCGGTATCAATCTCCTTTACAATCTCAAACATCTTTCTGGCCGGGATGCAGATTATCCCTTCTTTTTCCACTTTTATATCAAGGGGTTCTTTCAGCGCTGTTTCCAGGTCCGTAGCTATAATATATGAGCCTTCCTTGTTGGCATTCAAAAGAAAATGGCTCAAAATGGGCATGGTGTTCCTCTTCTCTACAATGTTTTGGATGTTTGAGAGTTTCTGCTGAATCTCGTCTTTGGAAACAATTAACTTCATAACCCCTCCTTAATGTTTTATCTTCTGTAAAAGATTTTCCAGTATTCTGTTGAAGGTCTCGTCCTTGCCTCTTCGTTCTTCTATCTGCTTACAGGCATAGATCACGGTAGCGTGGTCTTTCCCTCCAAAGGCCTTTCCGATATCGCTCAGCGATAAGCCGGTGATCTGCTTGCCTATATACATGGCGATCTGCCTTGGAAGCGCAATGTCCTTTGTCCGTCTCCGGGCCTTTATATCAGTCAGTTTAAGATTATAAAAATCGCATACTGTTTTCTGTATACTGTCTATGGTAACAGGTTTTTCATCATCATGTATGATATCTTTCAATATTTTCTTTGTTGTCTCGACGTTTATCTCTTCCCCTGTCAGGGATGCCTGAGCAGCAATTCTTATAAGACTTCCCTCAAGCTCACGTATATTGGATTTGATTTTACTTGCGAGATAATAAACAACATCCTCAGGTATTTTCTTGCCCATCATCTCGGCCTTCTTATAGATAATCGCTATCCTTGTCTCTAGGTCAGGCGGCTGTATGTCTGCGATCAGCCCCATATTAAACCTTGACCTGAGCCTGTCTGTAACATCGCTGATCTCCCTTGGAGGCCTGTCACAGGAAATAACGATCTGCTTCTGCTTTTCATACAAGGCATTAAATGTATAAAAGAACTCTTCCTGGGTCGCGGTCTTGTTCGCAATGAACTGGACATCATCAAGCAGAAGCAAGTCCAGGTTCCGGTATTTTTCTTTCAGATCAGACATCTTTTCATGCCGGATCGCGGAGACCACTTCATTGGTAAACTGTTCGGAAGAAACATAAAGAACCGAAAAATCGTGTTTTCCTGTCATGACCTTATTGCCGATAGCATGCATAAGGTGGGTCTTTCCCAATCCAACGCCACCGTAAATAAAAAGCGGATTGTATGTCTTTCCGGGTGATTCCGCAACTGCGATTGCGGCTGCATGAACAAACTGGTTGCTGTTTCCTGTAATAAAGTTTTCAAAAGTATATTTTGGATTAAGGTATATCCCTTTATTTGCAAGTCTTATTCTCTTGTTTTCAAGCTGACTAATAATCTTTTGTTGTGTTGTGTCCTGCTTTTCTTCAACTTTATATTTCAGCGTTACAGAATGACCTACTACTGCTTCGATAGAATCCTTAATGAGATTCGGATAAGAATCTTCTATCCATTCTTTAAAAAATCTGTTCGGTATCTCGAGGGTAACAGCCTGGTCTTTTATACCCGATATTTTTATCGGTTTAAACCATAAATCAAAGACACTGCTTCCTACCTTGCCTTCGATCTTCAGGAGACTATTACTCCAAATTTCTTCTAAATTCATATTTTATCAAGCCTTTTCAACAAGTTATCAACGATTGTTGATAACTCACAAATGGAAAGCAGATCATTATAGCTTAATTTCATTAAGGTGACAATATCCCTGTGAATTCCCTGTTAGTATTATGTAAGGTTTTCCTGTTTGTTAAATATCTTCATAACTCTATACGTTTCTGCACATACTTACTATGAAAAATTTTTCTTCTATATCAGCATGTTTTTCCTGTTTTCCAGATACCAACACGCACTATTATAACGACTTCTACTTTATTTATATATATGTATTAAAGTAGAGAAGAATATATTTTGTTAATAACGTTTTTATATAATCAAACAACACGTATTGCTCTAACTTTAAGAAACTCTCTTAATAATCTATCAATATTACCCTCAAGAACAGAATTAACATCTCCCACTTCAATTCCTGTCCTGTGATCTTTTACCATTTGATAAGGCTGAAGTATATATGATCTGATCTGACTTCCCCAGGCAATATCTTTTTTATCTCCAACGAGCTGTTCCCTTTGTTTCTCTTTTGCCTTCATCTCCAGATCATAAAGTCTTGCTTTTATTACCTTCATCGCAACAGCCTTATTCATATGCTGCGAGCGTTCAGTCTGACAACTGACTATAATGCCGGAAGGCATATGTGTTAAACGGACTGCCGAAGAAGTCTTGTTTACATGCTGACCACCAGCTCCCGAGGCCCTGAACGTATCCATTTTTATGTCATCTTCCTTAATCTCCACAGGGACATCGTCTTCCAATTCAGGGCAGACAATAACAGAAGCAAAAGACGTATGTCTTCTTTTGGCAGCATCAAAAGGTGAAATTCTGACTAATCTGTGTACACCTGCCTCAGAATTCAGGTAACCATAGGCAAAATCACCAATGACAGTAATGGTTGCACTTTTTATACCTGCCTCTTCTCCGGGCTGGATGTCGATGATCTGGGTCTTGTACCTGCAACGTTCAGCCCATCGTATATACATTCTCATTAACATCTGGGCCCAATCCTGGCTTTCCGTGCCCCCGGCGCCGGGATGGATTGTCATAATTGCATTGTTCTTATCAAATTGACCTGAAAGAAGGGTCTGTAGTTCAATATTTTCGATATCCTCTTTTAAGGAATCAATCTCTTTTTTGATCTCCTTTAAAAACAGGTTGCCGCCTTCTTCCTCAAGTATTCCTATGGATTCTTCTATGTAAAGGAGCTTGTTTTCAATGGTGTAAAAAGGAAGGACAGTATTTTCAAGCTTTGATTTTTCCTTGAGAAGTTCCCTGCTTTTCTCAGGAGAGGACCAGACATCTTCAAGGGTCAGATCTTCTGTGATTTTCTGTATAAATTTTTTCTTTTTGTCTATATCAAAGATAACCTCTTAAATCCCTTATCTTGGATTTCAGAGCAGTGAATTCTTCTTTTAATTCTGATTGAATCAGCATAATCTACCTCCATGATTTTAAATTTATGAATAAAATAGCGGATATAACTATACAAAAATAGGTAAAAAGATCGCCATACCTGCTGTAAAATGACATGGTATTGTCGGTCATTATTTCTTTCGACAAAACCTGCCTCTGAAACAGTCCTGTCTTTGCCAAAATCCTTCCATTGCTGTCAATAAATCCTGATATTCCGGTATTTGCTGCACGCATGACCGGTTTTCTGTTTTCTATTGCCCGAAAGACAGCCATACTGAAATGCTGATATGGGCCTGCTGTTTTCCCAAACCAGGCATCGTTTGTAACAGTAACGATGAAATCTCCATTTTTAGTATAAAATTTTCTGACTAAACCCGGAAAAATGATTTCATAACATATTACAGGAGCAAAGCTTCCAAATTCAGTTTCTGCTTTTACATACTGGTTGCCGGGAAAATAATCTCCAATGCCTACTACAAGTTTATCTATAAAGAAAAGAACTTTTCTCAGCGGAACGTATTCTCCGAAAGGCACCAGATGTATTTTATCATATTGATATGTTTGTTTTCCTTCTTTATCAAGCAGAAGTACGCTGTTTGTCAGAAATAACTGATCCTGGGAAGTTTTTTTTGTCAGCACACTGCCGAAGAGCAAAGGGGTATTTAAGGTTTTCTGAAATTGCAGTAAATATTCAGTATTTTTCTTGTCATCGCCGAAAAAAAACGGGACTGCTGTTTCCGGCCATATAATCAAGTCCGGTGATTTGCCGGCAGCTTCCAAAGATAGGCTGGTATAAATATCCATAACATATTTTTGAAATGCAGGCTCCCACTTTTTATCCTGTTCAATATTGCCCTGTACTATACTGACCTTGACCATATGACCTGGTCTTTCCTGCCCAAGCCTCCAGAAGCCGTACCCAAAGGAAGAGGTTATTATGATAAAAAATATAATAAAACCGGCCACTGTATATGACAGGGGAAAAAGAGGCATACGTTTGATTCTGGATTTAATCAGCAGCATGTCCACAAGGGCGCTGTTGAAGGCGAGAACTAAAAATGAGATCCCGTATACACCGGTGATGTCTGATATCTGGATGACAGGAAGAAATTTGTATTGACTATATCCAATGCTGGACCAGGGGAATCCGGTGAACGCATATGAACGGATGAATTCTAATACTACCCAGAGAACAGGTCCGAGGAGCAGGGCGGGTAATTTTGTCTTTTTCAGGAAAGACGAGAAAAAATAAGCAAAGACAGCCGGATAAATACTCAGATAACAGCATAATAAAAGGACTATGGCGAGACTGGGTATAAAGGAAACCCCTCCGAAAAAATTTATCGCATGGTAGATCCAATAAAGGGTCCCAAAGAAATATACGACCCCAAAGATAAAACCGGACTGAAAGGCCTCCCATGGAGTTTTTTTCCAGAGAGACAGGAGTAAGGGGATGAACGCCACCCATGCAAGCAGATACATATCGAATACCGGAAAAGCCAGCACTATCAGCGCTCCGGACAGGAGAGCAGGCAGGAATTCGCGCAATTTATTTATAATTGTATTTTGCATATATTGACAATCAAAAAAACTAAATAGTATAGTTATAATTCGTGGGCAGTTAGCTCAGTCGGTAGAGCAGAGGCCTGAAAAGCCTCGTGTCCGCAGTTCGATTCTGCGACTGCCCACCATGATTTTATGTATCTGCCTGCATAAGAGTCAAGGACAATTATTTCCAGAATCAGAAAATCGGAGATGCAGACTCTATTTAACGTATTCTGTTTTTGACTGCCATTCACATTCTTTGTAAAGCATACAACTGCCGCACCTTGGGCTTCTTGCTTTGCAGGTCTCTCTTCCATGCAGGATAAGGGCATGGTTAAACTGCGTCCAGTTGCTCTGTTTTATCTGTTGATTGAGTTCCGCCTCAACTTTATCAGGATTTTTTGAATGCGCAAGTCCGAGCCTGTTGGTAACACGCAGGACGTGGGTATCAACAGCTATAGCAGGTTTTCCGAAAGCAGCGCCCAGTATTACATTGGCGGTCTTTCTTCCCACCCCTGGCAGCCTTACCAATTCCTCGAGCGTCGAGGGAACAATAGAATCATATTCCTTAACAAGCATCTTGCAGCAATTTATGATTGCTTTTGCCTTGTTTCTGTAAAAACCGGTTGACCTTATATCTTTTTCAAATTCTTTCAGGTCTGCCTGCGCAAAGTCAGTTGTTGTTTTATATTTTTGAAATAAGTTCCGGGTTACAAGATTGACACGGACATCGGTACATTGAGCAGACAGTATTGTCGCGACAAGTAGTTCCAGGGGATTTTTGAAATTCAAGGCAATCTGAGCAGAGGCATATTTCTTCAGCAGAATATTTGTGATCTTTTTTGCATCAGCCATTCTGACACCTCAGCTTTCGTTTGCCATATTTTCGAAAACGTTACTTATGAATCCCTATATACCGCGCAGGATTATCTGTTGATGCCTCGATAATCTCTGCGTCAGGGATACCCACTGATCTTAATCTCCTGACGACCCCACTTATGGTTATCACGCTGCCTGCAAGCACGCCGTCTTTATTATAAACAGCGCATGCCCCTGTCTTTCTTCCTTTTACTGAATCAGAGACAAGGATTATCCTGTCCAGACGTTTTCTGTTGAATATCAGCTCAAGGGTTTTTGGATGAAGATGAATTCCGTCTGCGATAACCTCTGTATACAGGTCTTCATCAATAAGACCGAGTCCGGCAAGACCAGGTTCACGATGATGAAACGGCCTCATTGCATTGAATAAATGGGTGATTCCTGTTGCGCCTGCCTTCTTGCCTTCAATCGCCTGTCTGTATGTTGCGTTGGAATGGCCCATATTTACTTTTATGCCGAGTTCCGGGCACTTTTCTATCACCTTCAGCGCGCCTGGCAGTTCCGGCGCGATAGTGATGATCTTTATGATATCTTCATAGCCTGCGATCAGTTTTTTGAGGGAAGCTACCGAAGATCTTAGAAATGCCGTTTTATCCAGGGATCCGCATCTTTCCGGATTCAAAAAAGGCCCTTCCAGGTTCACACCCAGGATGCGCGAGGCATCACCCTTCTTTGATGGGCCTTCAACTTTTGTCTTCTTTTGTATCTCCATTGCTTTCCGGACAGCCTCCATATTCTTTCTCATCTTGTTGATTGAATCAGGATATATCGTAGGCAGAATCGCTTCGGTTCCTTCATTATAGTGCAGCGCGGCAATTTGTAATATATGTTCAGCGCTTCCTGTACTGGTATCATACTTGCCGATGCCATGAGTATGGATGTCTATAAACCCCTTAAAGACTGTCATTACAGTATTGCCCCCCTTCTTTTATGCGGTCCTTTCATTAAATTAATGAGATATAACAATACCATATATACAGGAGGCGTCGGCAAGCAAACCTTATAAAATTTGTGGCTCTTTCTCAAGATGAGTGGGTAAGGCAAGATATAACTCTTAAAGCTCCCCGCCTATTTTAGGAGGGGATTAAGGGGTGGTAAGTGGTTAATCAACAAACCACCCCTAACCCCTCCTTAACCAACTGATCTTTACCCATAAGTCCCGCTGGACAC
>CAMTXX010000091.1:0-9435 GCA_947085825.1 uncultured Nitrospira sp.
CAAAGGCATATCCTTTATCTAAAGACGAGACAGGCAAGGTTATCACGGTTATCGAGATAATTGTTGACATAACGGAAAGAAGGAAGCTTGAGGAACAGCTCAGGCAGTCTCAGAAGATGGAGGCAGTGGGCCGGCTTGCAGGCGGCATCGCCCATGACTTCAACAATATCCTCACTGCCATAATAGGCTATTCAAGTTTACTGCTGGGCAAAATAAAGGAGGACGACCCCAACAGGCATATGGCGCAGATGATACTTGAATCAGGGGAAAGGGCCGCCCAGCTTACCCAGAGCCTCCTTGCCTTCAGCAGGAAGCAGATAATCTTGCTGAAGACTGTTGATATAAATGAAATAATAAGAAAGGTGGAAAGGCTTCTGCAAAGGGTCATAGGCGAGGATATAGATTTGAAGATAATAACGCCATCCCGAAGGCTTTCGGGACATACCCCTCTTAATTTAAGAGGGGGCTGGGGGGAGTTAATTGTAAAGGCGGATGCAGGGCAGATAGAGCAGGCGCTTATGAATCTTGCGACAAACGCAAGGGACGCAATGCCGAACGGGGGCGAGCTGATCATAGGCACAGAGACTGTAACCATGGATGAAGGCTTCGTAACCGCTCATGGCTATGGGAAACCCGGAAAATATGCGCTTATATCAGTATCAGATACAGGCATAGGGATGGATGATGTGACAAGGTTGAGGATATTTGAGCCGTTTTTCACAACAAAGGAAGTCGGCAAAGGCACGGGATTAGGTCTCTCCATAGTATACGGCGTTGTCAAGCAGCATGACGGGTTTATTAACGTTTACAGCGAACCCGGTAAAGGCACAACCTTTAAGATATATCTGCCGATAACAAAGGAAATGGTTGAAGAGAAAAGGCCGGCGGAAAGTTTCATGGAAACGGGAGGCGCTGAGACAATATTAGTGGCGGAGGACGATGAAGCCGTGAGAAGGCTGACAAAATCCGTGCTTTCGCAGGCAGGGTATACCGTCATAGAGGCGGTTGACGGAGAGGACGCAGTGAATAAATTCAGGGAGAATAAAGATAAGATTGATCTGCTTCTTTTCGATGTCGTAATGCCAAGGATGGACGGCAAGGCAGCTTATGACCGGATAGCAGAGATAAGGCCTGACATTAAGGCAATCTTTGCAAGCGGTTATACACAGAATCATGTCGCAAAAAAGGGCGTTTTAGGGGAAGGGTTTGAATTCATCTATAAACCTTTTTCACCCTCCGCGCTTCTTAAAAAGGTGAGAGAGGTTATTGGGAAAAAATGACTGATAAAGTATTTACAATCCTTGTTGTTGATGATGACGCCTATATTCTTGATTTTGTATGCGTCTTATTGAAGGAGTATGGATATCACGTCTTTGCCTCCAAAAACGCAGCCGATGCGATAGATATAATGAAAGAAAAAGACATGGATATCATCCTTTCGGATATCAAGATGCCGGGCATGTCAGGGATCGAGCTTCTTGAGAGGATATACAGCATTAACCCGGATTTGCCGGTAATACTTATGACGGCTTACGCTGAATTGGATTTGTCAATAGATGCGATCAAAAAAGGGGCCTTTGATTTTATAACCAAGCCTTTCAAAGTTGACCATCTTATCAATTCCATAAGAAGGGCTGCTAAGTATGTCAGTCTCTTACGCCTTGAGAAACACTATAAAGACAGGCTTGAAGATGATGTAAGGCAGAGGACGAAGGAACTTGATGAAAGATGCCTTGAATTGAAAGATCTGCACAATACCCTCATCCACGCCTTCGCAAAGGCCATAGACGCCAAGAGCCCGTGGACAAACGGCCATTCAGAGCGGGTTTCTTTCTGGGCGATTACTATAGCAAAGGAGATGGATCTGGATGGAGAAGAGATTGATGCTCTCAGGATAGCGGCGCTTCTGCATGATATAGGGAAGATAGGGACTTATGATGTGATACTCGATAAACCCGACAGGCTTACTGCCGAGGAATTCGACCTTGTTAAGCTGCATCCTGCCAAAGGAGAGGAGATACTGAGACCCATCAGACAACTTCAGCATATTCTGCCGATAATCAGGGCGCACCATGAGAAGATGGACGGCACCGGCTATCCTGACGGCCTGAAAGGTGAGGAAATCCCCCTCCTTGCAAAAATCCTTTGCGCTGCAGACACCTTTGACGCTATGACCGCAGACAGGCCGTATAGGCCTGCGCCGGGGAAAGAATATGCCATGGCTGAATTCAGGAGATGCAGCGGCACACAGTTTGACCCTGAGGTTGCGGAGGCGTTTTTAAGGGTGTTGGAGGTAAATAATCGGGTTGAGACAGCCTGAGCCGCTCCATCCGGACACTTCAGTTAGAATTGGTGGTCCCAACGGGAGTCGAACCCGTGTTTTAGCCTTGAGAGGGCCACGTCCTAGGCCTCTAGACGATGGGACCATATGGCTGGGGAGAGAGGATTCGAACCCCTATAAGCAGATCCAGAATCTGCCGTCTTGCCCTTGGACGACTCCCCAAATGAACTCATTTTATATCATAAAACAGAGTGTTTTGTAAACTGAATACGGTTGTAATCCGGACAGCAAATTCAGGCCAGAGGGGATTATGCCGAGAGGCTTTTGTGATTTCCCAGCGCGGCAATAAATGCTTTAGAAGCGCTCTCCGGGGTCGACAATGCTGTTGTTTTTATCTTCAATACATTGCAACCGGTCTTAGAATAATACCGGATGAGCGGAGCTGTCCTGGCGCTGAATATTTCAAGCTTTTTTCTGATCATCCCGAGGCTGTCATCGGTCCTTTCGGCTCTATCCCTGCCGGTATTTTGTCTGATCCTTTTGTATACTTCCCCCTCCGGTCGGCCCCAGCATCAAAATGGAATTTGTCGGCATATGCCCTCAGTAACTTACTTGTCTTTTTTAAGCGCCCTTTCAACAGTTCTTATCGCGCAGAATTCTCCGCACATACTGCAAACCTCGCTCTCTGTCGGCGGGACCTCTGCCCTCCACTCCCTCACCTTGTCGGGGTTAAGGCTCAGGGCGATCTGACCGTTCCAGTCAAGGGCCTTCCTGCATTTCGCCATCTTGATATCAATATCCATAGCGCCTTTAATGCCTTTTGCTATATCAGCTGCATGGGCTGCAAGTTTAGAGACTATAACACCCTCTTTCACATCATCTATGTTTGGAAGTCTGATATGCTCTGACGGCGTCACATAACAAAGGAAATCAGCGCCTGCTGCGCCTGCAACAGCCCCGCCGATGGCAGCGGTTATATGATCGTATCCCATCCCGATGTCAGTAACAAGAGGGCCGAGCACATAAAACGGCGCGCCTTTGCAAATCTCCTTCTCAAGTCTGACGTTCAGTTCAACCTGGTTCAGAGGAACATGGCCAGGGCCCTCGATAATGACCTGGACATTGGATTCAATTGACCTGTCTCTCAATTCGCCGAGGGTGAGCAGTTCCTCTATCTGGGTGCGGTCTGTGGCGTCGGCAAGACATCCCGGCCGCATCCCGTCGCCGAGGCTCAGGGTCATATCGTATTTTAATGCGATCTCCAAAAGCCTGTCATACTGCTCATAAAGCGGATTGTCTTTTTCATTGTAAATCATCCACTCAAGGAGAAAAGACCCTCCCCTGCTGACGATATCGAGTATCCTGCCCTCATTTTTCAGTCTTTCAACAGCCCTCATGGTTAGGCCGGAATGGACTGTAATGAAATCAACCCCTTCAGCAGCGTGCTCCTCTATCACCGCAAAAAGGTCGTCAGCAGTCATTTTGGCTATCGAGCCCTTCTGCGCCGCAGCCTTGACCGCTGCCTCATATATCGGGACTGTGCCGACTGCAATCGGAGATTTTTTCAGCATCATATTGCGCAGTTCCTTTATCGGTCCGCCTGTTGAGAGATCCATGACAGCATCAGCTCCGTATTTCACGAGAACTTCAAGCTTCTCCATCTCGTCTTCGATGGATATCTTGTCCCTGGAAGTCCCGATATTGGCGTTGATCTTCGTGCGCATCATTTTTCCGATCCCGATGGGCGTTATCTTATGGTTTCTGTTTATCGGGATGACGCTCACGCCTGCTGCGATATCCTCAGAGAGCTGCTCCGGAGAAAGCCCCTCAACAGCAGCAACAAGTCTCACTTCATCCGTCACAATTCCCTTCTTTGCCATCTCAATTCTTGTCATTTCAATAACCTCATAAATTCTTCTGTATTTGATTTTATATCTTCAGATCCCAATATAGCCGATATAACGGCTATGCCCGATGCCCCTGATTCCAGCGCACTCGCTGCGTTCTCCTTCTTTATGCCGCCTATTGCAAATAGGGGTATCGCTATTTTCCCCCTGACCTCCCTGAGCAGCTCAGTCCCCAAAGGTTTCCCGTACTTAATCTTCGAAGGAGTTTCAAAGATCGGGCCGAGCGTTATAAAATCAGCCTCTTCTTCCTCAGCCTTTATCGCCTCCTCCATACTGTGCGCTGATACACCGATGAGTATACCTTCGCCTGCAGCCTTCCGCGCAGCATAAGCAGGCATACCGGCGCCGCCAAGGTGTACACCGTCAGCATCAACAGCCATCGCAATATCAACCCTGTCATTGATAAAGAGTTTAGCGCTGTATCTGGCCGTAAGCTCTTTTAAAGAATAGGCCATACGCAATAACTTCCTTATTTCAAGGTCCTTTTCCCGAAGCTGAATAGCCTGCGCACCGCCCTTCAATGCCTCTTCAACAGCAGGGATTAGGGCTTGGGGATTAGGGATTAGTTTTCTATCTGTTATTAAATAAAGTTTAAAATTAAATACGTCTTTTCTTTTCACTAATCCCTGACCCCGAATCCCTGCTGTTAAAGCATTCCATCAAACGGGCTGCTCGCAGTCGCATATAATTTTCTGGGTATCCTGCCTGCCTTATATGCAAGCCTGCCTGCCAGCACAGCATGTTTCATCGCCTCTGCCATTGCTATGGGGTCTTTGGCCCCTGCGATCGCTGTATTTAAAAGCACGGCATCGCAGCCAAGCTCCATCGCAATGGCAACATCCGAAGCAGTGCCGACGCCTGCATCCACAATAATGGGCAATTTTATTGTTTCGAGTATGATCTTCAGGTTGTACGGATTGCGTATGCCGAGCCCTGAGCCTATAGGCGCGGCAAGCGGCATGACCGCAGCAGCCCCTGCGTCAGCAAGCCTTTTTGCCATAATAGGGTCATCATTGGTATAGGGGAAAATAATAAACCCTTCTTTGGCCAGTATCTCGGTCGCTTCCAGTAATCCGATAACATCAGGGAAAAGAGTTTTTTCATCGCCTATAACTTCAAGCTTTATCATATCAGATACTCCGGCCTCGCGGGCGAGCCTCGAATACCTCAAAGCATCTTCGACTGTATAGCACCCGGCTGTATTGGGGAGTATCTTGTATTTCTTCGGGTCAATAAAGTCGAGCAGGTTTTCAGACTTCCTGTCGGTGATGTTCACACGCCTGACGGCAACAGTCACCACATCGGCGCCCGAGGCCTCGATAGCCTTTGCTGTTTCTTCAAAGTCTTTATATTTCCCTGTCCCGACCCAGAGCCGTGAATTGAACTCTATGCCTCTGATAATCAGCTTATCTTCCATGTCTTCTCCTTCGTTCAATTAGTGTCAGTGTCAGTTTTGGTCTTTTGTCTTACTGACACTAATCACAAACACTGACACTTATGTTGTCATCCTCCTCCGACAAAGTTTACAATCTCGATCACATCACTGTCATGGATCCTGAAGCCTTCGTAATCCGCTTTTTTGATCACCTGCATGTTCACTTCAACCGCAACCCTTCCGGGGGTTATCCCAAGCTCCTCAAGAAGTTCCCTGAGTGTAAGAGCCCGGATATTTTCTTTTATCTCGCCGTTTATCTTCAGTTTCATAAAAATAAAAAACCGTATCCCTTTGGGGACACGGTCGTCTTTTCAACTCATCCCTAATCCCTGCGACGGCATTATCCGTATCAGGTTCAAAGGGTCTTTCCCGCAAAACGAGAAACTCTCAGGCATCTCTGCCTCCCCTAAGGTATTTTAAAGTATAGTTCAGCATCAGATTTAAAGTCAAATATTATAGAATTGTCGTGCAATTTACCGCTCTTTTCGGTTAAAATTTGATATAAACCTAAAAACGGCAGTTAGCCACGGATGACCAAAAGTAGGCGCCGCTTAAAGCGGGTACTGTTCCTTTAAGCGACACGGATAAACACAGATAAAACAAACGTTTGATTAAGGATAAAAGACTTCACCCAACAGTAGGTGCTTAAGCACAAAAAAGTGATTCACTATTTTTTGATAAGTCTTTGAAATGTCTGTGCAAATCTGCGGCCAAATGCTTTTTATAGGATAAAAATTTTTTATCTGAAAATCGAGCCAAGGAGGTGTTTGGATGATGAAGGTATCCGGAATTATATTGGTAATGGTTTTATTTTTTACACCATTGGCCTACGGTATTGAAAAGATGGACCTGAATACCGCTACTGAAAAAGAACTCATAAGTCTTCCCGGCATAGGGCGTGAGATTGCAAAAAGGATAATAGAATATCGGGAGACCAAGGGAGGTTTTAAGAACAAGGAAGAACTGACCAATGTAAAGGGCATAGGGGAAAAGAGGTTTGCAGCGATAAAAGAGTTGATCATGGTCAAAGATAAAGAAACACCTCAGGGGAAGAAAGAAACTGCGAAGTAATCCTGCATCTGAGATTTCTTATATAATCAGATAGTTTTTGATAATTAGTAAAAACTCCAATTAGGGGATGACATTCATGAAAGGCATTATTTTAGCAGGGGGGAGCGGAACAAGGCTCTATCCGATCACCCGTGGGGCATGTAAACAGTTGCTGCCCATCTATGACAAACCGATGATCTATTATCCTTTGTCCGTGCTCATGCTTGCGGGCATCCGGGACATCCTGATAATCTCAACACCGGCCGATTTGCCGAGATTCAGGGATATTTTCGGAGATGGCTCGGATTTGGGCCTATCTTTTTCTTACAAGGTGCAGGATTACCCCAATGGACTTGCTGAAGCATTTATCATAGGAGAAGAATTTATCGGCAGTGACGCTGTATGTTTAATATTGGGAGACAATATTTTTCACGGTCATGGACTTACCGAAATTTTGCAAAAGGCTGTTGATGATGTAAATTCTCTGGGGGGAGCAACGATATTTGCTTATAATGTGAACGACCCTGAGCGATACGGGATAGTGGAATTCGACAAGAAGGGGAAGGTGCTTTCCATTGAGGAAAAACCCGAAAACCCCAGATCAAAATATGCAGTTACCGGGCTGTATTTTTATGATAATGAAGTTATAAGAATTGCAAAAAACATAAAGCCTTCTGCCCGGGGTGAACTCGAAATAACAGATGTTAATAAGGAATATCTGAACTCAGGTATTTTGAGGGTTGAACTTATGGGAAGAGGATACACATGGCTTGATACAGGGACCCATGAGAGCCTTCTTGAAGCAGGCGAATTCATAGCGACCATAGAAAAACGGCAGGGTTTAAAAATAGCCTGCATCGAAGAGGTTGCATATTCTTTAGGGTATATCACCAAAGAACAGCTTCTGCGTCTTGCAGGGCCTTTCAGGAAAAATGGTTATGGAAAGTATCTGATTCAACTTGCGGAACAGGAGGAATAAGTGCCGTTTAAATTTACTCTGCTTGAAATCCCCGAGGTCATACTCATTCAGGCGAAAAAATTTGGTGATGACAGAGGTTTCTTTATAGAGACTTATAAACATACGGATTTTGCTCATGCCGGCATAACAGGGCCTTTTGTGCAGGATAATCACTCCAGGTCTGTCAAGGGAGTGCTCAGAGGGCTGCATTATCAAAAGAATCCCCATGCGCAGGCCAAATTAGTCCGCTGCCTGCAAGGCAGGATATTTGATGTGGCAGTAGATATAAGGAAGGGTTCGGCAACCTACGGCAGATGGGTGGGAGCAGAGCTTTCAGGCGACAACACCCTTATGCTCTATGTTCCCAAAGGCTTCGCCCATGGATTTTTAGTGTTGAGCGAATCTGCTGAGGTTCTGTACAAATGCACAGAGGAATATGCTCCTGAAGATGATCGCGGTATAAGATGGGATGATCCGGCAATAGATATCCATTGGCCGATTGCAATCCCTCTCCTTTCAGAGAAAGACAAGACACATCCGCTTTTGAAGGATGCAGATAACAATTTTGCCCTTTAGAATTCGCAAGAAAATATTTGAGGTCCTCTTCCAGAGGCGGCCATTGAAAACCGGATAGTTGACAATGAACTGGTATGCGATATACACAAAACCTAAATGCGAGGAATCAACAGCGCTTCAACTCGGAAACGCTGGCATACTGACCCTTAACCCAAAGATAAGGATAAAGAAATACATTAGGGGAAAATACACACCTGTCGTAGAGTCTCTCTTTCCGAGCTACATATTCGCCTGCTTCGCTCTTGAAAGACATGGACACATGATCAGTTACACCCGGGGGGTCAGGCACATTGTCGGCAAGCAAAACCCGGTGGTGGTGCCGCAGGAGATCATAGACGCGATACAGGAAAGAATGGAAGGCGACATCATAACACCTGTTTCAGAGAAACTCGAAAGCGGCGACAAGGTCATCATAAAAGAAGGGCCTTTCGCAAACTTCTATGGCATATTTGAAAGGGATGTCCCGGGCAGGGAACGGGCCATGATCCTGCTTGACACACTGCACTGCAAGCTTGAGATCGAACGCGTATCCATACAAAAGGCATAAAAAAGTTCAACCTAAAAAACTCATTCGGCCACGAATAATCCACTGACAGAATTCATTTAAGTCATACCCTTGGAGAAGAAGCCCATAATGTGGTTATGCCAACGCTTCCAGAGAAAGACACAGAGACATGCTCGTGAGGATGAAAGATGACTTGTAAAAAACTGTTAAAGTATGATTAAATATTACTGTATTTTTATTTCAGTTCTTGTCCTTTTAAAATATTTTCAGTTTTATTCAGACTTTGCTTGACAAAGTCAAAATAATTAGGATATTGTATAAATTCGTTTTGTTCTTTGAAAACTAAAAAAGGTGCGTAGCGTACTGTTAAAGTATTTTGAGTGAGAAGGAATCAAATGAGAGTTTGATCCTGGCTCAGAACGAACGCTGGCGGCGTGCTTAACACATGCAAGTCGAACGGATCAGTGCGGAGCACTGGGGATTGAAGAATAAGCCTTATAAGACCTATAGGACTTATGATTTCAGCTTCCAGTGCTTCGCACTGGTTAGTGGCGGACGGGTGAGTAACACGTAGGTAACCAACCCTAAAGCGGGGGACAACCCAGGGAAACTTGGGCTAATACCGCATAAGACCACGGACCGGGAGGTCTGTGGTAAAAGTAGCAATACACTTTAGGCTGGGCCTGCGGCCTATCAGGTAGTTGGTGAGGTAATGGCTCACCA
>CAMTXX010000092.1:0-17159 GCA_947085825.1 uncultured Nitrospira sp.
GAGTCAGAGATCCTTCATAAGGCAGCAGAATGGGGGCAGAAAATCCGGGCTGCCAATTCACATTAGTTTCGTATTTCTGAAGACTGTTGCAAAAGTCATAATAGTCCACCAGTGCAATCCCGAAAGCTTTCGGGAAAGAAAAGGCAATTTACTGAAAAGGGCGACAACTTTTAGAGCTGTTGCTCTACTGCGTTGCTGAACTATTACTTTTCTTTTAATTTTGATATCCTTTCCCCTGCCTTTTTGGCATAATCACTGTCAGGATACTTTCTGATGATCTCCTGATATAATTGCAGCGCATGCTCTTTGTTATTCTGAAGCTCCTCGAATTTTGCGGTGTCATAAAGCTCTGCCGGCTTGCCCCCTGAACAACCGGGAAGCATCAAAGCCGCAAGAAGAAAGAAAATCAAAGTAATGTGTTTCATGTGTTCCCCTTTATATTTCTGAATAGTCCTGTAAAATCCTTATTGTCAAATATAACATAAACCCCGGGTATCATAACTGCTTGAAATGATCAAACCCTCCGGAATGGAGTTCCCGCAGTATCATCTCTCCTGTTTTCTTCAAACTCCTCTGACTGTTCACGTATAGTCATGATTGAGGGTTATCCTTTTGGTCAATGCCCGTGGTCTTCAGCCATGCCTCGAGCTCATCCCTGGCTGCCTTTGCATTAAAACAATACCATAATTTTCTCTCTTTCGGGTATGGTCCAAGAGCGTCTTTAAACCTCCTGAAGGCGTTTTTGCCGTCAAGCAGTTCCAGAAGAGTTTGTTTGAGCGCTTCATCCACGAGCGTCTCAACAAAGGCCTTCATGGTGTTATGTCCGTACCTGGGATTTCTCTCAGGTATTCTTATATACCGGTCTTTTTCATAGATGAATATGTCCAGTGCGAGTTCTATCTCATCCTCCATCCATTCAGGGATGAACGGCTCCTTCTCAAGCTCAACCTCTTCAAAATCCCCTATATCGTCATCATAGCTTTCCTCAAGGATCGCCTGCGCCTTTTTTATAATATCTTCGGAAAGGATGATTATATCGCCTGTTTCCATGTCCAGAAAATAGTCAAACGCATCCCGGACAGTGTCTTCCATCGCCTTCTGGAGTTCATCGTAGTCTATGACTTTTTTCATCTGCCTAATACCTCTCCATCATAGACTGAGTTGATTTTTCTGACCAGCTTATACAGGGCTGGAAAGTCCTCACTGACCCCGGCTGTCTCTTCGCTGAGGTATTTCATGGCCTGTGGTATATGTTTTAAGAAATATTTCTTCCCCTTTGCCTTAGACAAAAACCCATAGGCTCCGAGCGCCTGCATATGCCGCTGGAGCCTGCAAAGAAGAAGAGAATACCTGAACTCCTCTTCAGAAAAATCATTGACTGAATCAGCCCTTATTTTTTCTATATAACAGCAAACCAGCCGCTCCCGCATATCTTCCTCGAGCCTGTAATAAGGGTCCCATAAAATAGAAGCTGCATCATATGCAGGAGGCCCTATCCTTGCTCCCTGATAATCAATGACTCTGGGGATTTCACCATGTGTTATCATGAGATTTTGTGACTGAAAATCCCTGTGCACAACTGTCTTGGGAAAAGAATCAACAGTCTCAGCAAGCCTATGCAATTCATCTTTAAGCTTCTTTTCATCGGTTATAGTCATACCGGCCAGGCCCGAGACAAACCTTTCCAGAAAATAACCGGTTTCCCACCTGAGGTGTTCATAATCAAAGACCCTGGAGCAAAGCAGGGGGCACTCTGCACTCTTTCTGCTCACGGTTGTATGAAGCCTTACCGCTATGTCCATGATCTTCCGGTACATACGCTCGACTGCCTCTGGTTCCCGCCTGCATTTGAGCCATGAATAGAGGGAGAAATC
This sequence comes from uncultured Nitrospira sp., assembly GCA_947085825.1. GTDB lineage: Bacteria > Nitrospirota > Thermodesulfovibrionia > Thermodesulfovibrionales > UBA6898 > JAOUFP01. The sequence goes on from CAMTXX010000092.1 coordinate 1,875, forward strand.
CCCCAGGTCTTCAAATAGCGCCTGTTTTTTATCCCTGTCTGCTGCAAACATTTCAGGGACCGGCAGAAAATGCCTTCTGAAAAATACGGTATATGCGATATGCCGCTCAAAGTCAGGATCATCTGCTGAACAGACCATGAGGACTGCTGATTTTTCCTGATCATTAAGACGATAGTATTTTCTGTCAGACCCTCCGGCGCCTATTAATCCGGCTTCCAGGTCTTTCAGAGGCCTCTTAAAAAACCTTTCTGCAAGCCCTTCAGAGAAATGATCTTGTGCCTCCCTGCCGGATTTTTCAAGCCTGATTATATAGTCCGGGCCGACAACAGCATTTTCAAGCCTGCTGCCGCTTGCTGCTTTGGCATTCGGAAGAAGAATACAATTCCCCAGACAGGCGTCATTTCCGACAACAGCTCCGCTTTCAAATACTGCGTATCCTTTTATTTCAATATTGCCGCAGTCAACAGAAGGATGTACATATATTGTTTCTCCTGACTTTTGCAGCGCCTCAAAAACTGCGGAGGCATAGGCCTCCGGAGTCCCTATATCCGTCCATGAGCAGCCTGTGTAATCTATGGTTCCTATTGTTTTGCCTGAAGCCAGCGCCTTCAGCCATGCATCAACTACGCTTGAGCTTCCCTCGGGGAGAAAATCAAGAAAATCAGGGGAATATACGGCTATCCCGGTAAATGCTTTTTTACATAATCCCGATGGCGGCTCTGTTTCCGCTTTTCCGACTTTCCTTAAATTACCGGCGCTGTCTAACCGGATATTGTTAAATTTTTCATGGTCGTGGACCGCCAGGGTTGCGGTATTTCCTGAGGCAAAATGCTCTTTGACAAGCATTTCAAGGTCTATATCCGTAATTATGTCTGCATTATGAACAATAAATACCGACTTGCCAAGAAATTCAACTGCGTTTCTTAAGGCCCCTCCTGTTCCGAGCAGCATCTTTTCGTGAAAGAGTTCTATATGTTCAGAATATGGAGAGGCCTCCAGCCATTGCATTAGCATGTCTGACTTGTGATGGGTATTAATTCCAAAGGAAGCTATCGGGAGACTGGCAAGCCTTTCAAGGACAAGCTCGATTACAGGTTTTCCCAGGACAGGCAATAAAGGTTTTGGGACATGATCTGTTATTGGCCTGAGCCGCTCCCCATATCCTGCTGCCAATATGAATGCGCGTATTGTTTTCACTAATGAGCCTCTCGCATAACTATTTAACCACAGAGAACACTGAGTTAAAGAAAGCAGTGTGCACAGAGCAACTTATTTATTTTAAACAATATATTCTTCTCAGTGTTCCTCATTATTTTCTCTGTGACCTCTGTGGTGAGACCTTTTCAAACAACTCTAATATATGAGATACCTTTTCCTTATTTTCTTATTAAAATCAGTCAGTTCCGCCTGCCACCAGGCCTCCATGACATTCAGTTCCGTCCCGCCTTCGATATCCTTCCGGAATCTGTCAGTGCCTGCCAGAATATCTATTGGGAGAAGCGCTTCTTCGTATTCATAAGGCGGTTTATTCCATGAAAAATCTCTTGGATAGAGTTCTTTTATTGATTTCAATATGGCGGCAGCGGTCTTGAACGGCTTAAACTTTTTTCTTTCAGTAACATGTATCTGGCAGCCGCCGCAGAGTTTAGCGGTATGCTTTTGGAAGGTGGGCATAAAATAAAGAGGCCGGAAAATAACCCCGGGAAGCTTTATCGCCGCAAGTCTTTTTGCCAGGACATCTGAATCTATAAATGGCGCTCCGAATATCTCAAAAGGCCTTGTTGTGCCTCTGCCCTCACTGAGGTTGGTCGCTTCCAGCAGGCACATGCCGGGATAAACCGCTGCTGTATCAAGGGTCGGCATATTCGGGGAGGGCAACGTCCACGGCAGGCCGGTATCATCAAACCACATCCGCCTTTTCCACCCTTCCATTTCAATGATATGCAGGTCTATCGAGAAATAATAAACATCCTTAAGATAAAGAGCAATTTCAGCCATGGTCATGCCGTGCCTGGCCGGCAAACTGCGCAAGCCGACAAAGGAGGCGTATTCAGGCTTAAGCACCGGCCCTTCCAGCATATCGCCTCCTATGGGGTTCGGCCTGTCAAGGATAACCACTGCCTTGCCCTGCTCCTGACACGCCTCCATTACCAAAGCCATTGTCCAGATAAAGGTATAATAGCGCGCCCCGATATCCTGCATGTCAATTACCATTGCCTCTATGTTCGCCAGCATTTCCGGAAGGGGTTTGCGGGTTTTTCCGTATAAGCTGTATACAGGCAGGCCGGTAGCAGGGTCTCTGAACCCCTCCCACTCTATCATATTGTCCTGCGTCTCGCCTTTTATGCCGTGCTGCGGACCGAATAATGCGCTGAGCCTGCATTTTTTCGTCTTAAAGAAAAGTTCTGCTGAGTGAATATATCTGCTGTTTATTGATGCGGGGTGGACCAGAAGACCTATGTTTGAGGCTTTAAGAGGGTTTGGCCAGGCTTTTTCGAAGCGATCAATACCTGTATTGACTTTTAATGACATATGGAGAACAATCCAGGATATTATTCTAACAAGAGGTCGCGGATAACCATGGTTAATTCCTTGATCTTTTGCTCACGGTTGTCCGGTGTCAGCTCAAATATCCTTACATCATCCCTTTTCTTGATATCGCTTATCAGGCCTGTGCCTTTTTCAGGGATTGTTGCGACAAGAGGCTTATCAATGCCCAGAAGATATGTAATGAGTTTGGAGAATTTCTTTGATTCACATTCCAGCTTGCCTATCTCATCTATAAAGTATAAACCTGTTTTTTTCTCTTTCACGAGCATCTGCTGCAGAAAATCTTCGAAGCCTTTCATATCTATCTTATATTTCCCTATGCTGTGTTTTGATTTCAGGTTGATATGGGCCAGAATTATGCTGTCGCCGAGCAGATTCTCTATTTTAAAGCCTGTTTTTTCGTTGTTTTCCAGGATCTCAGAAGTAAAAAAACCAGCAGGATTAAACTCTTTAAAAATAATACCGAGTTTTTTTAGCAATTCTGTCTTGCCGGCTTTCGGCAGTCCTGTAATTAAAATATTGTTCATCCTGAAAACCTCAGTTGGCCACGGATGGACACAGATAACCACTGATAAAACAAACATTTGAAAAGATAAATGGCTTCACCCAACAGTAGGTGCTTAAGCACAAAAAGGTGATTCACTTTATTTGCATAAGTCTTTGAAGTATCTGTGTAAATCTGTGTAAATCTGTGGCTAAATGCTTTTTTAAAGTTCATTGAATTAATATATCGAGAAGCCTGTCCAGTTCATCCAGGGATGAATACTCTATCTCAATTTTCCCTCTCTTTCCATTTTTCTGTATAAGGTGTACCTTTGTTCCCAGGCTTTTTTTCAGTTTCTCCTCAAGTGACTGAATCTGCGGGTCCCTTAAGCCGGCTGTTTTTACCGGCAATGACGATTTCTTTGCCAGTGCCTCGGCCTCTCTGACACTCAGTCCCTTTTTTATGATCTTTCTTGCTGCCTCAATCTGATTCAGCCGGCCCTCCAGAGAGAGCAAAGCCCGTGCATGCCCCATACTGAGCGCTCCATTATATAACATATTTTTGATTTCGTCAGGCAATTTTAATAACCTGAGATAATTTGCTACAGTTGCCCTTTCCTTCCCCACCTTATCGGCAAGCTCCTCCTGTGTCATGTTGAAGTCCTGCTGAAGCCTGTTAAAGGCCTCCGCAGTCTCTATTGGATTAAGATCTTCCCTCTGGATATTTTCTATGAGGGCTATCTCAAGGGCGTCTTTTGAGGCAACGTTTTTAATAAGTGCAGGTATTTTTTTCAAACCCGCGAGCATTGAAGCCCTCCACCTGCGTTCGCCGGCAATAAGGCTGAAGGTCCCGTCGCCTGTTCTGGAAACGATAATCGGCTGCAGGACGCCTTTTTCTTTTATCGAAGCTGAAAGCCCTTTTAGCGCCTCCTCCTGAAATACACGCCGCGGCTGTTGCTTTCCAGGCAATATCCGATCAATATCCAGATTTACAATATTGTCACCCCTGTCAGGGATGAGGGCGTCAAGCCCTTTACCTAAGGCTGTTTTCATGCAACATCTCCTTTGCCAGGGCAAGATAGCTCTGAGCGCCACGGGACTTGGCATCATAGAGCAAAACCGGCTTGCCATGGCTTGGCGCCTCTCCCAGGGCAATATTCCTGGGGATAATTGTTTGATACACTTTGTCTCCAAAATGCTTTTTCACCTCTTCAGCAACCTGGTGAGCGAGATTATTTCTGGTATCAAACATGGTCAGCAAAATACCTTCTATCTCGAGATCAGGGTTGAAAACCCCCTGCACAAGCCGGATAGTCCTTGTAAGAAGACTTAATCCTTCAAGCGCATAATATTCACATTGGACCGGCACAAGCACAGAGCCTGAAGATACAAGCGCATTCAAGGTCAGCATTCCAAGAGAAGGCGGACAGTCGATAAGTATATAACGGTACGTATCTTTCACTTCAATCAAAGCCTCAGACAGAAGCGTTTCACGCCCTTCTTTCCCTGCAAGTTCCACCTCAACTCCCAACAAGTCCATGCTCGACGGAATGACCATGAGATTTTCTATGGCAGTTCCGTGCAAGGCCTCGCTGACCTTGCATCTTCCGGATAATACGTCGTATAGCGTTAATGATAATTCGTCCCTGGAAATCCCTATCCCGGAGGTCGAATTCCCTTGGGGATCAGCATCTACCAGCAGAATCTTTTCTCCGGAAAGAGCGAGTGAGGCAGCGAGGTTTATCGCTGTTGTTGTCTTGCCAACGCCGCCCTTCTGGTTTGCAATTGCAATTATTTTATTCATAAACCTTTGTATTATAGCACGCCTGAAAAATATTCATTGTATAAATAGTGCACTATTTCCCCTGTTTTATGATGTTCCACGTGGAACAATCTTCGTAATAGTTCACCGCAGAGACGCAAAGTTCGCTGAGGTTTAGTTAATTTTGTTTTCCGTTGAGAGGCCGGAAAACAAAAATACCCTCTCTTTGTGCTTACTCCTTTTACTATTCAGACAATGCCGCCCCTCATAACTGTCCTATTAAAAATTAATCCCTATCCCTAAAGGCGGAGGAATTGCAGTTTTATATATTTCTGCTCTTTCAGCAGAAATGTGTAAATTATACTTTCTCTGCGTCCTTTGCGCCTCTGCGGTGAACTAGTGCTGTTTATTTTTCAAGATACTGATAATTTTCAGGCTTAAAGGGGTAGTGGAATAGTATCTCTTGCTGTTGCTTGAAATCAGGCACAACTCTTTCATTTTCCGTATATTCAACTTGATCGCATCAGGCGACATCTTTATTACCTTTTCAATGTCTTCAAGCTTTAAAGGCCCTTTTTTATCGAGAAGCAGCAATATCTTGACCACCCAGGAATGTCCGTTTTTTTCATCTAATGCCAAAAGTTTTTGTCTGAGTTCAAATAACTCCATGGGCGTTACCTTGCCCATAAGCTTTTTTTTGTTCGCTATATCCTCGCCAAGATATTCGAATTCAATTTTTACAGCAGACTCGGTTTGAAAATCAACAATCCTTTGGGAGCTTTCTTCGTAGCTGTCCTTAAAGTCCTGAAGGCTTCTGAAGCCTGATTTTTTAATTTCGCTGAAGGGAATATCGGCAAGTTTTTTAAAGCTTACATCAAGGATCTTCAAAAGTCCCAGATTGCAAGACTTATAGATTTTATTCTTCTGCACATTCAGGGTCTTCCAATCCCTGAAAGAGACCGTAATCTTGCCGGCTTTTATTTCTTCGTGGTATCTTTGGTTAAATGAAAGCATTATTAGGATTTTGCCTTAAAAAGAGTTATCCTGTGATTTTACATGAAACCGACAAAAAAAGGTTGGAAATGTCATAAAAAACACCTCTTTTTCCCTAATACCCTGATAATAAATGAGTTTTTTCTGCTTTTGCAGCTTCTCGCGAGCAGAACAGAGCGACAACTGATCGCATTCGTGTTTTTATAGCTTTTTGTTTATTAATAGGGCACTTGCAATCAAAATATCCGATGGAATGACTGCATCACAGGTGAATACAATGTAACTACCTGAGTAGTTACATTATTCTTTGTTTATGAAATAAGGCTATGTTACTATTTCAGATGTTTGATTTAATAAAAATCTCCCTTACCCTTTTTCTTATATTATTCCTTCTCAGGAAAAAGCTGAATATCGGCTATGTGCTGTTTATAGCGTCGTCGGCTCTTTTCGTGCTTTATGGCATGGATGCGGCAAGCATTGCAGCCACCTTAAAAAGTACCGTGGTAAGCAGTATTACCATAAAACTGCTGCTTGCGCTTTCCCTTATCAGGGTTCTTGAGGTGATATTAAGGGAAAAAAACATTCTTTCTGCAATGACGTCAGCGTCAAAAATCCTGTTTAAAAAAAGAAGGGCCATAATTATTTCCATGCCCATGCTGATTGGGATGTTGCCATCACTTGGAGGCGCCTACTTCTCTGCGCCAATGGTGAAGGAGGCGACTGCCGGAACAGATATGAGCCGGGAGGAGAAGGCCTTCATAAACTACTGGTTCAGACATCCCTGGGAATTCATCCTTCCTCTCTATCCCGGCATACTGCTGGCCTCTGCGGTATCGGGCATCCCGCTTTATAATCTCATTAAAGCAAATCTGGTTTATGCAGTCCTGCTGCTTGCCACGGGCTTTGTTTTTTCCCTGAGGAGAATCGGGAAGGACACTCATAAAGCAGCAGATGAACATGCTGAAGATAAAAAAGATCGCCGGCGCGTTTTAAAAAAAGAATTGGCAAGCTTTCTGCCGATAGTTGCAGTCCTGACACTTGTCGTTTTTCTTCATATAGAGCTTCACTATGCGCTTCTGGCCGCCATAGTCCCCCTTCTCATTCTGTACCGGTACAGCCCTGTTGATATCGTGCGGATCACACGGCATGGCTTTGCTCTTGAGGTAATAGTCATGATATTCGGGATCATGCTCTTCAAAGAGACGATGGAAGCCTCAGGGGCTGTCAATAATTTAAGCAGTTTTTTCGTTCAGCAGAATATCCCTTTTCTGCCTATCCTCTGCATATTGCCGTTTATGACCGGCGTACTGACAGGCTTAACAGTAGGCTTTGTCGGCAGCGCCTTCCCCCTTCTTATCAGCATGAGCGGCGGCGTCTCACTTGCTGATTTGTCTCTGGCCTTTGCCTCAGGTTTTATCGGCGTGCTTTTGTCCCCTGTTCATCTCTGCCTGGTCTTGACAAAAGAATATTTTAAGGCTGATATGTGGGGCATATACAAAAAGACCCTGCCTGCCTGCGCAGTTATTTTTATCGCAGCTATCATGCAATATATGATCCTGCGCTGAAACAAATAAAGACGTTATTTGCTTATTGTAGATGAATATTTTGTGCTATATTTACATAACATATGCTCAAAGAACTCAAGATAAAAAACCTTGCGATAATAAGTGATCTGTCTGTCTGTTTCGGCGAAGGGCTGAATGTTCTTACAGGTGAAACCGGGGCAGGCAAATCAATTATTGTCGATGCTCTCGGCCTTGCCCTCGGAGACAGGGCCCAGGCGGACATGATACGGTCAGGCGAAGGAGAGGCCTCTGTCCAGGCATATTTTGAACACGACGCTGCTGTTTCATTCCCGGATATCGGCATTGATATTTCAGGAGACATTGTCCTTCGCAGGACCCTTTCTGGCTCAGGCAAGGGCAGGGCTTTTATCAATGATACGATGGTGACCCTGCAGACACTTGCCGAGATAGGCAAGCTGCTTGTTGACATACACAGCCAGCATGAGCATCAGAGCCTTCTGAAGGCAGAAAAGCAAAGGTCAATGCTTGATTCCTATGGCAGACTCCAAAATGAAATTGATGTGGTTGCTTCACTCTTTCAGGAAGTCCGGATGCTTAAACATGAGGTTGCCGATCTTGAATTAAAAGTCAAAGAGCGGGCCCACAGGATTGATCTGCTGCGCTTTCAGATTGCGGAGATCGACACGGCTTCACTAAAAGCCGGTGAAAAAGAGCTGCTGCAAGAAGAAAGGAATATACTTTCAAATCTGTCCAAATTAAATGAGCTGACAGAAACATCTTACTCACTGCTCTATTCATCGGATAACTCATGCACTGAACAGCTTTCTTCTGTGTTATCACGCCTGCGGGAAATGCACGCCATAGATGCCGGTGTTGAGGAAGCCTTGCGAATGCTTGAGTCAGCAAGGCCCCTTGTTGATGATGCAGCGATAGCCTTACGGGGATACAGGGAGAAATATGACATTGATCCTGACAGGCTGGAAGCGATTGAAGATAGGCTTGAGCTGATCAGAAAACTGGAGAAAAAATACGGAGAAGGTATCGAGGGAATCCTGAACTATAGGAATAAGTCCGAAGAAGAACTTAATACCCTGGTATCTTCAGATGAGAAGCTCGCCTCTATCCAGGCGGCTCTCCTGATAAAAGAAGAAGCTCTGCTTCAGGCAGCACAGATCCTCTCTGAGAAAAGATCAAAAACCGCCCGAAAAATAGAAGCCCTCATCATTATTAACCTGAAAGACCTCGCGTTTGGGAGCCCCGCATTCAAGATAGATTTGCATCAGGAAAAAGACCGGGACGGCAAATACATTGTCAATGCTCATGGCATGGACCGGATTGAATTCCTGTTTTCAGCAAATCCCGGTGAACCATTGAAGCCGCTTTCGAGGATAATCTCAGGGGGAGAACTTTCGCGGGTCATGCTCGCCTTAAAGAGCATACTCGCTGAAGTAGACAGTCTTCCTGTGCTGATATTCGACGAGGTTGACGCAGGCATAGGAGGCAGGACCGCCGAGAGTGTCGGCAAAAAGCTCCGCGATATTTCCCGGAAACATCAACTCCTTTGCATAACCCATCTGCCCCAAATAGCAAGCCTCGGTGATTTTCATCTGAAGATCGAGAAAAAAGATAAGGACAAGAGAGTTACCGTTGATGTGCGGCAAATAGACGGCAGGGAAAGGCTCGATGAAATCTCCAGGATGCTGAGCGGGACCTCAACAGAAACTTCCCTGAAACATGCAGAAGAGCTTCTTGGCAGGGAGAAATGAGGGGCATGATAAAGATAGCCATTGAGCGCTGCAAGGGATGCGCATACTGTGCGGAAACATGCCCTGCGAGCGTCATTTCCATGAGTGCGCATTTCAATAAGAGCGGGTTTTTCCCGGCGTTTGTGGAACACCCTGAAAAATGTACAGGCTGCGCAATCTGCGCAAACATGTGCCCTGAGGTGGCCATAGAGGTTTACCGGGATAATCATAAGGATGAGTCTCTTAGAATATGGAAATATTGAGAATTCCACGCATCGCGCAGGACACCTGCAAAAAACATCTTCTGCGGGGAAGGTCACTGGGATTTGTCCCTACAATGGGGGCCCTTCATGACGGACACATAAGCCTTGTCAAAAGGGCAAAAACAGAAAATGACGTAGCAATTGCGAGCATTTTTTTAAATCCCCTGCAATTTGGCCCTTCCGAAGATATGGGAAAATATCCAAGGGACATTGAAGAAGATATCAGAAAGCTGCGCAAAGAGGATATTGATATACTTTTTCTCCCTGATAACAATCTTATGTACCCTCAGGGTTTTTCTACACATATAGAGGTTGACGCCATCTCAGAAAGGCTTTGCGGCAAATTCAGGCCCGGTCACTTCAGAGGGGTTGCAACCATAGTTGCAAAGCTTTTCAATATAATAAACCCTACCCGCGCATATTTCGGACAAAAGGATTTTCAGCAGACGGTCATCATTAAAAGAATGGCGAAGGACCTGAATTTCGATACTGACATTGTTGCTTGCCCGACCGTAAGGGAACAGGACGGGCTGGCCATGAGTTCAAGAAATACATATCTTGACAACGAACAGCGCAGAGCCGCCAACATTCTCTACCGCTGCCTCAGTGAGGCCTCAGAGTCAGTCAGATCAGGGATGACCTCAGGGGAGAAGATAAGGGAATTGCTTAGTGAGGCGCTCTCTGCCGAACCATTGATATCACAAATAGATTATGCATCTGTTTACGACCCTGAGACACTGGAAGAAGTTGATGAGATAAAAGGCGGCGTGCTTTTTGCTGCTGCGGTCAGAATAGGCAACACCCGTCTTATAGATAATATTCTTTTGATTTTATGAGAAATCCGCGGCTAACTGCCGTTTTTAGGTCTATACGCTTCCCGGACAGTCGGGAACAAATCAATATTTGTATGGGGCAGAAAAAGTGCGGACATATATTCGTCCATGAACCCGTGCAAAACAGATAGTTCTATATAGGTCATCTTTCCGGCTATCTCCTCAGCCTCCTGCCGCATTTTCTGAGAGAGCAGGCAGAGATAAGCCCCTGCAATGGAGGTATTGCCGATAAATGAAAACTTTTCTTTGGGAAGATCAGGCAGCATGCCGATCATAATAGCCTTGTTTATATCGAGGTAATTGCCAAACCCACCTGCGATATAAACACGTTCCACAATATCAAGCGAAAGCCCCACTTCCTTCAATAGCACGGAAACACCGGCATAAATGGCTGCCTTTGCGCGGATGACATTTTCGATGTCTGCCTGTGTAAGCACAATATCCTTGAGTTCTCCCCTGTAGAGGATAAACTCCGGTCCCTCATTTTCGATCTTGATTCTGTCTGTTTTGAGGTCCCTGGCAAACTTTCCTTTCTGGTCAATAATCCCTGTGAAAAAAAGCTCTGAAATAGCATCAATCATACCGGAACCGCAGATACCGGCGGGCCCTGCATTGCCGATTACCCCGAGTGTCGGCTCAAAGGTGACAGGATCTATTTTTACAGATTCGATTGCGCCTTCGGTTGCACGCATGCCATGCCGTATCCCGCTTCCCTCAAAGCATGGGCCCATTGAGCATGCCGCGGTTATCAGCCATTCATTATTGCCAACAGCAATCTCTCCGTTTGTCCCTATATCCATAAAAAGAGCTATTTCAGGATTTCTGTGCATCCCGGAGGCCAGCACACCTGCCACAATATCCCCGCCCACATAACTGCCGACAGAAGGCATTGTATAGACAGGCGATTGCGGATTTATCCTGATCTTTGCGGTGCCGGCTCTCCATACCGGGAATATGCTGATAGTGGGGATATAGGGTTCTTCCCTGATGGAAGATGGGTCTAATTCCCAGAAAAGCTGCGACATGGTCGTATTCCCGGCGATAACAGCAGCAACAACGTTATCCCTGTTTATGCCGTTTTTTTCCAGTACAGGCAGAAGCATATCATTGATATCGCCGACTACGGCATTCCGCAGTTCATTGATCCCTCCGCCTTCGGTGGCATGGACAATCCTCGTTATTACGTCATCTCCATAACGCATCTGTGAATTATAAGTCATCCCAACATCAACAAGACTGCCGTCATAACAATTTACCAGGTAAAGCACAACCGTTGTCGTGCCTATGTCAACCGCAATCCCATACTCATTCATACATTCAGCGGGTGACAGGGCAAAGGCTTCCAGGTTGTCCGTATAGGCAAGATTAATCTTCCAGTCCGCATCTCTCAGAGCTTTTGACATGGAAGAGACAAAGTTATGAGAAAATCTCATGCCATGAATTCCCTTCTCCTCAAGGGCCTTTTTAATACGTTCAAGGTCGCTGATGTTATCGTGTATGGTGGGAGGATCAAGATTTAAAACAGTGCATTTTACAGGCGGGGTGAATACAGGCTCAACAGAATGCAGAAATTCGAGCAGATTTTTTGATTTGGATATGGCGATCTTGTCGCCTATGACAAGCCTTGCCTCTTCAGGTATTTCAATAAGAATATTCTCCTCAGGGAACGCCTGGCATGCGAGGACAATATTTTCATCCCGGTCCTTTTTTCTCAGCTTGCCCTTTGCCTCGATGCGGCCCTTGCCTTCAATGATCTTTACACGGCATTTACCGCAAACTCCCTTGCCCCCGCATGAGGCTACGAGGTATATGCCGGAATTTTTGAGCGCTTCATAAATGCTTTCTCCTGCTTTAACAGGCAAGTTTCTTCCATCTGTTATCCTGATTTCCATAGGTTTAAATTTTATGTGTTATGGCTGTCTAAAATCAAGGAACGCAATATGCCTGACAATTATTGTTTCCTTGTCTGCATAAAAGAATTCCATGGATAATTGTCAGTCAGCACAGACTAATTAGAGTCTGTTTATAAAGTCGGCATTTTTGCCGTTTATTTGTCATTCCCCGAAAGCTTTCGGGGAATCTTTCCGATGGCTTTACAGAAGGATTCCCGACCTCCCGAAAGCCTTCGGGATTGCGGGAATGACAGCCTTTTTTGTGTTTATACACAGACACTAATTACAAATAGCTTTCAATCTGTTATTATCTTTAAAGAGGTTTGTCATGAAAATAGCATTAATACAGATGGACATAGTTTGGGAAAATAAAGAGGCAAACTATGCAAGGGCAGAGAAATTCTTTAAAAAAGCAGCCCGGCAGTCCTGCGACATAATAGTTTTCCCTGAGATGTTCAACACAGGCTTCTCGATGAATATTCCGGCTGTCTCCGAAGATGAAAATGGAGAGACGTCACGTGCAATATCAGGTTTGGCAAAAAAATATAAATTAAACGTCATAGCAGGCTTTGCGGCAAAGGGAAAGGGACGGAAAAAGGCAAAAAACCTTGCCTTTGTCTTTGACAGAAGCGGCTCGCTTATCGCCAGATACGCTAAAATGCATCCGTTTTCCTTCGCAAAAGAGGACAAGTATTTTTCCGCAGGCAATACCAGCGTCATCTTTCAAATCGAAGGGATTCCGGCAAGTGTTTTTATCTGTTATGACCTAAGGTTTCCCGAGATATTCAGAGATGTTGCCGGAGAAGTTAAAATGATATTTGTAATAGCTAACTGGCCGGTCACCCGCAAAGATCACTGGGAAGCCCTGCTGAAAGCCAGGGCAATAGAAAACCAGAGCTTTGTCATCGGGGTCAACCGGACGGGGAAAGACGGCAAAGGGATTAGCTATCCAGGCGCCTCCCATATTTTCGATCCTCTGGGAAAAGATATCTGCTCAGGAGGCCCAAGAGAACAGTTTATTGCCTGCGAAATAGACCCTGCGGCTGTTGGCATGGTGCGCTCTCAGTTTCCGTTTCTTGAGGACATGCGAATAGCATGAAAGTAACGATTTCTTCTAAATACCAGGTGGTGATACCGCGTGAACTCAGGGAATCCCTTCACCTCAAACCGGGCGAAAAGCTTGAGTTCCTGCAGTATGAGAACAGGATCGAGATGATCCCTGTCAGAGACATAAAGAAAATGCGGGGATATCTCAAGGGAATTGATACAACGGTTGAGAGGGAAAAGGACAGGGTATGAATCTTGTCGATTCCTGTGGATGGCTTGAGTATCTTGCCGATGGGCCTAAGGCCGGTTTTTTTGCCGGGCCTCTTGAAAATCAGGACAAGCTTCTCGTTCCGACCATTGATCTTCCCTGTCCCGAAAGCTTTCGGGACAGGGAATCTAACGTAAGGAATATATTTCATTTTTCTGGTTGCGCAAATCAGCGGCCAATTGTTTATTCTTCCTTCCCCTTGATCCACCAGTCGCCTTTGTCTGAAAACCACCATAGGGACGAGTCTGTTGTGAGGATAGTCGCGGATAGTTCACGGGCCACGTCGGTCTGCAATCGTTTAACCGCAAACTCAAGCCATTCATCCGCGTACTTATTGCCGAGGTCCTTATGTTCTTTCAGCGCAAGTATCAGCTCAAGCTGGTCAGCGTCATGCGCCAGTTTTGCCTCAAGGGTTTGGCCTTCTGAAAACTCGGTGATCAACTCCTTTATTTCGTCTCCGAACGGCAAAGTTTTCGTAAGATCATCAACAGCCTTTTTTTCATTGGTTTTTACGTATTTTTTGTTCACATAATTCAGGTCTCCGGTGCGTGCCTCTGGAAGATCATGGAAGAGGCACATCTTGAGGATGCGGTCGGTATCCGCATCTTCAGCCATGTTCCCCAGCGCGTATCCGATATAGACTGTTCTGAATATATGCTCAGCAACGGATTCGGCCCCTGAGCCGAGGAACTGGAATCCTGTCCTGGGTGTGCGCTTAAGCATCCCTGCCTCAAAGAGAAAATTAGCGATTCGTTTCATGAATAATTTTCCTTTATCTGTTTTTTCTTTTGCTTGAATCACCTGCTTCTGATTCAATAAACGCATCCTTCAGCAGCCTGCTCTGCCTTTCAAATGCCTGTCGCGGATTCTTTGAGTCTTTCATGAGCGCGATCTCCTGGGTGATAAGCCTTGCGAGGTTAAGAATATGGGTATCGACTTTTGACGATTCTCTTTTATATAACGGATGGTCCCTGTTTATATAGATCGTGGTCTCTTCAGTAAAGACCTCCACTCCCTCTTCTCCGAAACTGTCCACAACGCAGGATACGCCGGACTCTCCAAACTTCATTTTCTTAATGACGGCGTTGGGGGTCAGCCTCTTGACTTTTGGTCTTTTCTTCTTCTTTTTTTCGATCTTTTCCTTTGGCTTTTCCTTTTCAGGCACATCCCCAATTATTTGTTCCGGACTTTCGCCGCCTTTTTCAGATAAAAGTCCTGCGCTGCCGATCCCCTTTGAAATTTCATCAGCAATGGGGAAAGCCCCAAAGGGAGAAAGTTCAGGATTGCGGTACAACGCCTTATATATGCGATTAAGCGCTTCATTCAAGGCGCGGCTTACGATCCTGCCCTCCTTTTTGGCGGTGAGTTTGTGAAGGATTTTTCTGACTTCCTCAAAAACTTTCTCCATTACGCCAAGGAAGGTCTTGTATTCAGATGAATCCTTAATAAAACCTGTCCGGTCGCTTGTTATGGGAAGAAAATCCGCATTAACTTCACCCCTCACGCGGGCCATGATCTTGCCCCAGGTCTCCATCCCGAAGAGTTCCCTCCTGACTGTGACCTGTTTCACCTTTATTTCTATCCCGAGTTCGTCTGTTGAGGCCAGGGTCTGGGGCAGTATTATTATCTCTCCATGTACAGGACCGAATTCCGTGCCCTCAAGGAAAGGTATCTTCTGGCCGGTAAGGCTTCTCGGCGTTATGGTATGGTTGTTCAGTTTTACCTTAAAATCAGGGGCCTTGAGAGGCGTCCCCTCAATAATTTTGGCCTCAATATCAATTAGCACTGATTTTCATGAACAGAAAAGCACCCTAAAATGCGGACAACAAATCAAGTAGTCGATGCACCTGAGAAAACCAGTTTTTTATTATCCATCCAGGGTATTCTTATATCCCTGAGCTTTTCCATTTCACCGAGGAGCGC